>NZ_WWSA01000011.1:0-78816 GCF_009875615.1 Dorea sp. BIOML-A1 | reverse complement strand
TTAGAGAGTCAGAATCTCCGTTAAAGGAACGAAGCGAACGTGTTTGAGGCGAACGCCGAGTTTGAGCGTAGTTCCTTTGCTTTTAGGAGATTCTGGCTCTCTTAGTTTTTCTTAGAGCATGGAACCTGAACCAGAACCACTTTATACTGTTTTCTTCAAGGATCGAGGCCAACTACGTTAATAAATTAAATNCTTGAAGAAAACAGTATAAAGTGGTTCTGGTGAATGTGGAATGCTCTTAGGAAAAGTTAGAGAGTCAGAATCTCCGTTAAAGGAACGAAGCGAACGTGTTTGAGGCGAACGCCGAGTTTGAGCGTAGTTCCTTTGCTTTTAGGAGATTCTGGCTCTCTTAGTTTTTCTTAGAGCATGAAACCTGAACCAGAACCACTTTATACTGTTTTCTTCAAGGATCGAGGCCAACTACGTTAATAAATTAAATCCCAATCGACTTATTCTTCTCTATGCCTTATCTTCCGATATCCTTTCTGCAATCCTTTTACCAGAAGTGTCAGGTATCGCAGTACTGCCTCGGTTGCAATCGAGAATACTACGAATAACATGATACACTTCGTTGACATTCCCGTAATTGCGAATAATTTCGGCAGGAAGATGATACATAAGATACAGCCGGTCAGGCATCCTCCCCAGACTACACCGCGGAAGATATTGACCGGTTTACAGATATTGAACAGGATGATGAATCCTACGATCAGAAGCAACATCGTTGCTGCTGTCGAGATATCTGTAGTATTTACGCCAAATGTCTTACCGAACACGACCAGTGCGCCGACCATCAGTACATCGGTCAGGCCTGCCGGCAATGCCTTCAGGAATACATTGGTCAGGAAATGTCCCTGTATTCTTTCTTTATTTGGCTGGAACGCCAGGAAGAATCCAGGTACTCCGATCGTAAACATGCTGATCAGCGATATCTGGGATGGTTCCATCGGATAGGTAATCATCAGCACTACGGAGAATAAGGACAACAGGAAGGAGAAGATATTCTTCACCAGGAACAGACTGGCTGAACGCTGGATGTTATTAACCACCCGTCTTCCTTCCATTACTACCGACGGCATACATGCAAAGTTGGACTCCAGTAATACCACCTGCGAAGCCTGTACTGCCGCGTCACTTCCGGATGCCATGGCTACACTGCAGTCGGCATCTTTCAATGCCAGTACGTCGTTGACACCGTCTCCTGTCATTGCTACTGTCTTGCCCTGGTCTTTAAGGGCGTGTACGAATTTACGTTTCTGATCCGGTGTTACACGTCCGAATACTGTATAATTGGCAACCGCATCTGCAATCTCTGCATCACTGTGAAGAGTCGCTGCATCGACATAACGGTCTGCATTTGCAATTCCGGCTTCTTTTGCCACTTCAGAAACGGTCAGGGGATTATCTCCGGATATAACTTTCACTTCTACACCCTGCTCTGCAAAGTAAGCAAATGTCTCCGGTGCTTCTTTTCGGATTGGATTGGCAAGAAGGACATATCCAAGCGGCGTTACCTTGCCGGTCAGTGCTTTTCCGTCCAGTTCTCCGTCATACGTACCGAATACCAGCACACGGTTTCCTTTTCCTGCATACCTTTCAATCTCTTCTTTATATTCATCAAAATCATCTCTCAGCACGAATTCCGGTGCTCCAAGTACATGTACTTCCTCTTCGTATGTGACACCACTGTATTTGGTTGCAGATGTAAACGGAGTTACAGATCCGGCCTTCTTTCCCGTTCCTTCTTTAAAATATTCTTTTAATGCCTCCATAGTGATGTTATCACTGCTCATTGCTTTCGCAAAATCACCAAGCATTTTCGGAAGTTCCGGCATTTCATCTTTTTTATAATTTAATGTCGGAACCACATCCTTTACACTCATGTTTGTCTCTGTAATCGTTCCGGTCTTATCAACGCAAAGCACATTAACTCTTGCAAGGGTCTCAATACTCTTCATATCGTGAAGTAAAACCTTCTGTTTTGCCAGACGCATTGCACTGACTGCCATTGCCACACTCGCAAGAAGGTATAACCCTTCCGGAATCATACCGATCACAGCCGCCACCATAGAAGTAATACTGCTTCGGAATGGATCTCCGTTAAAGAAGAAGCTCTGCACGAACAGTATAATTCCGATCGGGATCAATGCGATGCCGACAAATTTTACCAGTTTGTCAAGTGAACGGATCATTTCTGACTGCTCACCTTTCTGCATTGCTTTTGCTTCCAGTGTCAGTTTGGAAATGTAGGAATCCACACCTACTGCATCCAGTCTTGCATGACATTCTCCTGCCACAATAAAGCTTCCCGACATCAGATGATCTCCCGGATTCTTGGTAATCTCATCTGATTCTCCTGTCAAAAGAGATTCATTGACCTGCACACTTCCATGTACCACTTCTGCATCAGCACAGACCTGATTTCCTGCTTTAAAGATTACAATATCATCCAGAACCAGACTCTCCGAATTGACCCGTGAAGTCTTTCCGTCTCTGACCACTGTTGCATGTGGTGCATTTAGCATATTTAATTTTTCCAGTGTCTTTTTGGAACGGATTTCCTGTATGATACCGATCAGTGTATTAAAAATGATAACCGGAAGGAATGTCAGGTTACGGAACGAGCCCACAATTATCAGAAGAATCGCCAGGACCAGAAAGATCAGATTAAAATATGTAAATACATTTTCCTTAATGATCTCTTCCGTTGTCTGCGCCGGAGGATCGACTGATATGTTGCCCCACCCGTCACGCCTGTGTTCTTCTGCCTGCGCCGACGTCAGGCCTTCCTCATAATCCGGCTCGTATCTGGTTGTCGGTGTACGTTCTATTTCATAATCACAGGCTTCTTCCTGCAGTTTTCGTTTTCGCCTGTCGTTTTTTTTCATAGAGTTCCTCCTTATCAGCTGCGTTCTAATGTTACATTCTGATTTTATCTATTATTTGTATTTAGTATACACCAGAATATGCCAATATTGTATTAACACTTTATGAATTCTGTATGTATTTTTGCTGAAAATGCAGCTCACATCTTCATGTAAACTGCATCTGCTTCCTCTATATACTCACATTTTCATCCGTACGAAGCAACGCACTTTTCGCAAGCTGGTCGGCCTCTTCGTTATAATGATTTCCTGTATGCGCTGCGACTTTGCAGAAAGATATCTTTATCTGCTCTGCTGCTTCCTGCATATGTGCCGCATACTTGCTGGTAAGCGGTGTCTTGGCCCGCCACACGCCTGTCACCCATTTTTCCACACCTTCGTAATCATAGCGGATCTCTACTGCCGGATACTCATGCTCTTTCGCCCATTGCACTGCATTCATCGCGCCGAGCATTTCTCCTGCAACGTTCCGGATCTTCACGCCTTCCGGATCACAGCCGCTTCCGGATTTTCTGAATTCTTCTCCGGCCGGTGTCAGGATCACACAGCCAAATGCATATCTTCCGATGCTTTTTTCAAAGCTTCCGTCCACATAGGCAATCACCATATTTTCCGGCACTTCAACAATTCCTGCTGCTTCTTTTTCTTCATCCTTAGATACATTTGCAGTAGTTGACATTTGCAAAAATGCCATCGCTTCTTCTCTGTCTGTGAAGCCTCTGAACTCTGCTCCGGAGTATC
The DNA here is from genome assembly GCF_009875615.1 of Dorea sp. BIOML-A1. Lineage (NCBI taxonomy): Bacteria > Bacillati > Bacillota > Clostridia > Lachnospirales > Lachnospiraceae > Dorea > Dorea sp. BIOML-A1. Next base: position 75,190 of record NZ_WWSA01000011.1, on the reverse strand, counting down.
CGGACGTCGCTTTCTGACACTCTGCCCAGGTCTCAAATAATCCTGTCTTATGTCCTTTTCTTACTGCATATATTTTCTTTTTTGCCATATCTATTATCCCTTTCTGATAATTTCTAAGAATCTATCTCCATACTTTTCCAGTTTATGCTCTCCGACACCCGATACTTCCAACATCTCATCCCGTGTCGCCGGACGCATTACACACATACCGGCAAGCGTCTTATCTGCAAATACCATATACGGCGGTACCTTTTCTTCCGATGCGATCTCACGTCTGAGTTCCCGTAAGCTTTCGAATAATTCTGCATCTTTTTCTGAAAGTTCCGCTGCCACTGAGCCTTTTTTGCGTCTGTTCTTTTTCTCTTTTGATTCAGATTTCTTTTCTGTCTCTTCTTTCGGAAGCTTCATGATCAGCGGTTCTTCCGTTTTCATAAATGCTTTCCCTTCCGGTGTCAGACAGATCACCGGATATTGTTCGCCCTTTTCTTCCATATATTCGCGGAACTGTAATTCCCTTAATATCTGTCGTAATCTCGGAACCGTCCGCTCACTTAACACTGCATATTCCGGATTCTTATCCAGATTCTTGCCCAGGATCTTCTGACTCTTTCCGCCGTGCACGATATCGATCACCGTCGCTGCCCCGTAATTCCAGTCCAGTGCATCCAGACACCGCAGGATTGTATTCGCCTCCAATGTGATATCTACCTCTTCAAACTGTGTCTGGCAGTTCAGACAGTTTCCGCAATAAGAACTGCTCTTTTCTCCAAAATAATTCAAGATATATTGTCTTAAGCATTCTGATGTAAAGCAGTAAAATGTCATCTGTTTCAGACGGTCCAGATCCCGTTCTTTTACGATTTTACGCGTCTCTTCATCCAACTCACTGTTCTCTTCTCCATTTTCAATAAACAGACGGTTCGTCCTTACATCCCTCGGCTCATAATAAAGAATGCATTCGGACGGTTCCCCGTCACGCCCTGCACGTCCGGCCTCCTGATAATAGCTTTCCATATTTTTCGGCATATTATAATGAATGACAAAGCGTACATCCGGCTTGTCGATTCCCATTCCGAATGCATTTGTCGCCACCATGATCTGCCGCTTTCCGTATATAAAATTCTCCTGATTTTCCTTCCGTTCCTCATCCGATAGTCCGGCATGATATCTGGTCACGGAAAATCCTTCATTTCTCAGATCAAAGCTTACCTGTTCCACGCTCTTTCTCGTCAGGCAATATATAATTCCGCTGTCACCGGATGTATCGTATCCTTTTTCCTTCAGATAACTGACCAGTTCCTTATACTTATCCACAGGCTTCTTAACTGCAAAGAAAAGATTTCCTCGATCGAACCCGGTTGTTTCCACATATGGATTCTGAAGCCTTAAGATATCAAGAATGTCTTCTCGTACTTCTGCCGTCGCTGTCGCTGTATATGCACCGACCACCGGGCGGTATGACAGACGGTCCAGAAAATCCAGGATCTTGAGATAGCCCGGACGGAAATCCTGTCCCCACTGCGATACGCAGTGCGCCTCATCTACCGCTACAAAAGATATCTGCACCTGCTCAGAGAGTGCAAAATCCAGAAAGCTCTCGGTTTCCAACCGTTCCGGTGCCACGTATATGATCTTGTATCTCCCCTGTTTTGCAAGCTGCAGTGCTTTGTAATACTGTCCGGAAGTCAGAGAACTATTTAAGAAAGCTGCATGGACACCCATCTGGTTCAGCGTTCCAACCTGATCTTTCATGAGTGAGATCAGCGGCGAGATTACGATCGTAATTCCTTTCATCATAAGTGCCGGCACCTGATAACATACCGACTTTCCCGCTCCGGTCGGCATGATTCCAAGCACATCCCTGCCTTCCAGTACCGCTTCTATCACAGGGATCTGTCCCTCCCGGAAATGATCATAGCCGTAGTATTGTTTCAGTATCTTTTCCGCTTCTTTGATTGCCTTACTCATTCTGCCCCGACTCCTTACATTCTGTCTTTTTTTGTCCGTTTCTTTTCTACTCATTACTTTTTTGATCCGCAGACTTTCCCACACCCACTATGTTTTACTATCTTATCACATTTGTCTCTATCTTTCATCCTATCTTTACAATCCCCTCTTTCATGGAGAAATCCTTTTGACTTTCCGATTCTTTTTCAGTATAATTGTTTCAGTTTTTGAAATAAAGGAGGACAAACACATGGATTTCCGTCAGATCACCATGATGCAGAAGATAAAATCAGGTATGGATCGTTTTCGTGCCAACCACCCAAAATTTCCGATGTTTTTACGCGCAGTATCACAGGATGCGTTGGAGGAAGGAACGATCATTGAGATCAATGTGACCACACCGGAAGGAAAAAATTATTGTACCAATGTCAAGTTGAAAGCCGATGACATGGAACTTTTTGATTCGTTTAAAAATATGCAGGGTTAATTTTCCCTGCATATTTTTTATTCAGTGGGAACATACTAATTCTGTCATAAATATATAGCAAGGAAGGTATTTATTATGGAAGAAATGTTTTGTTTCCAGTGTCAGCAGACCGCTCATAATTCCGGATGTGAAGGGCGTGCCGGTGTCTGTGGAAAGAAAAGTGACACCGCTAATTATCAGGATGAGCTTACTGGTGCACTGATCGGTCTGTCACGTGCCGTGCGTAAAAAGCTTGCCCTGAATCCGGATGCTTCTTTCGAACATGCGGATGAACTTATCTTAAAAGGGTTATTCACCACCATTACCAATGTTAATTTTTTCAATGATACGATCATCAAACTTATTCACGAAGTAAATGTTGAAAAGGACCGGATCTATCCGGATATCATGAATTATGATGTCCGCCATATCTGGGAAGATCAGGAAGATATCCGGTCTTTAAAGTCTCTGATCCTTTTCGGGCTGCGCGGCATGGCTGCTTATGCCTATCATGCTTATGCGTTGGATTATGTAGACAAAAATGTCCTTGATTTCTTCTATGAAGGGCTCGAAGCCATCGCTTCGGAAAAGAGCAGTGACGAATTACTTGCACTCGTATTAAAAACGGGCGAGATTAATTTTCGCTGCATGGAGCTTCTGGATCATGCAAACTCCGGCACTTATGGCAATCCGGTACCGACAGAAGTTCCTCTGACCATCGAAAAGGGGCCTTTCATCGTTGTCAGCGGACATGATCTTCATGATATGGAACTGTTATTAAAGCAGACGGAAGGAAAAGGAATCAATATCTACACCCACAGTGAGATGCTTCCGGCACATGGATATCCGGAATTAAAGAAATATTCTCATTTAAAAGGAAACTTTGGAACTGCCTGGCAGAGTCAGCAGTCGGAATTTCACAACATTCCGGCACCTATTTTATTTACTACCAACTGTCTGATGCCGGTCCGTCAGAGTTACTGCGACCGGGTATTTACCACCTCCATCGTGTCATATCCGGATCTGGTGCATATCGGAGAGGACAAAGATTTCACTCCGGTTATTGAGAAAGCTCTGGAATGCAAGGGATATCCGGAAGATCATCCGATGACCGGAATCAACGGCGGGTCTACAGTCACAACCGGATTCGCCCACAATGCTGTTCTTTCTAATGCCGGGCATATCGTGGAACTTATAAAGGCCGGCAAGATCCGCCATATCTTTCTGGTCGGCGGATGCGACGGTGCCGCTCCAGGACGCAGCTATTATACGGATTTCGCCAAAGCTGCACCTATGGACACCTTGATTCTGACTCTTGCCTGCGGAAAATACCGGTTGAATGACCTGGATCTTGGTTCCATCGACGGTATTCCAAGGATCTTGGACATGGGGCAATGTAATGATGCTTATAGCGCTATTAAAGTTGCTCTTGCACTTGCGGAAGTCTTTGACTGCACCGTAAATGACCTCCCGCTCACCCTGGTTCTTTCCTGGTATGAACAGAAGGCCGTATGTATCCTGCTTACGTTATTATCTCTCGGTGTGAAAAATATCCTGCTTGGTCCAACACTTCCTGCATTCCTCTCTGAAAATGTATGGAAGATACTGGTGGAGAATTATAATATTCAGAAGATCAGTACTGTGGAAGAGGATATGAAGAAAATCCTTGGTTAATGATCTTCAAGATTTGCGAAGAACAATTCATAGAAATCATCTTCAGCCTCGATCATCGGCGAGTTCTCCCCTCCGCCATTGGTGCTTCTTTTCATTGCGGCATGGAATTCTTCTCCTGCCGCAATCAATTCCATTTCGTATAATTCGTAACCAAGATTCCGGCAGGTCTTGCAGAAGGCAGATAGCGGGTCTGCTTCTGTTCTGGTTACGAGGAGCTGTTGTTTTAACTTTTCGTCTTTTAATGCTTTGTTTTGTAATTCGTCTAATATACTTACTACATCTGCCATAATCCTCAATCCTTTCCTGCTAAAAAAGAGAGTAACACATTTCCTATGCTACTCCCTCGTCTCTAAAACTATTATATGAATTTCATTTTACCTGCGCAAGCTTTATTTTCATAAATGCATTTACTTAAATATGTTTCCCACAGATATCTGCCAGACAGCATTTCTCACAATGCGGCTTCGTCCTCGCTGTACAGACGTCTCTTCCGTGATATACCAGCCTGTGGCAGAAATCACTGCCTTCTTCCGGCGGGATAATCTTCCAAAGTTCCATCTCAACTTTCTTCGGTTCCTTGATTCCATCTACCAGACCGATCCGGTTACAGAGTCTGATGCAATGCGTATCCGTAACAATCGCCGGTTTGCCAAACACATCCCCCATGATCAGGTTCGCACTCTTTCTTCCGACTCCCGGAAGTTTCAACAATTTATTAAAATCATCCGGAACTTTTCCACCATATTCATCACGGAGTATACGCATACAGGCACTGATATCTCTCGCCTTACTCTTTCCAAGTCCACATGGTCTTACGATTTCTTCAATCTCTTCCGGTGTTGCTTCTGCCAATGCGTTGACATCCGGGTACTTTGCATATAAGCCTTCTACTACTACATTGACTCTCGCATCCGTGCACTGTGCTGCCAGACGTACACTGACCAGCAGTTTCCACGCATCGTCATAATCCAGCGTACAGTCCGCATCCGGGTATTCTTTTTTCAGGCGGTCGATGACCACCAGTGCCAGTTCTTTTTTATCCATTTTTATTACTCCTGTTCATTTCCATCCGAAAGCTTCACCATAATATAATCATGATGGATTTCTTTCAGAAATTTATCAAATACATCCGCTGTCTTCATCTTGATACTGGAAGTGTTCACACATGGATGACATCCGAATTCTTCCTGTTCCAGAAGTTCCTCATCCACCAGAAGCTGCACTTTATTCTTCTGATCAAAGATCAGTCCCATGACAGTAGCTGAGCCCGGCGTTACATTCAGATATGTTTCCATGTCTTCTCCCGATGCAAAGGATAATCTCGTGGTCGGGATCTGCTGTGACAGTTCTTTTGTCTTGAGCGCTTTGTTTCCTGGCATCAAAAGCAGATAATATGACGTTTTCTTCCGGTTACATAAGAACAGATTCTTACAGATCTCCATTCCCAGCGCTTTATCAATCTCTTCACAGGCTTCCATTGTCATGACCGCTTCGTGATCCGCTCTGATGTAGGGGATATGCAGACTGTCCAGTATATCGTAAACTTTTATTTCTTTTTCTTTTCGTCCGGATGTGTCTTCCGGGCGTCCATTGTATAACTCCATTTTATCTCTTATCCTATATCAATTTTCTTGTTCCTTCTTTTCTCACTATTATACAATTATCAATTTAGTACTACAAGTAATTTCCAGTTTATAGATTCGATTGCCACACTGTTTTGAAATGCCTATACCCTTTATTCTCCTCTATTCCACTTTCAGATATTTCTCCATCCACACTTCTGCAAGCTGCGTCCAGCTCTGTACTTCTTTCAGCGTTTTGCGGATTCCCTCTTTCTGCTTTTCCGTCCATCTTGCCGGCTTTTTACGTCCGATACCGAACTTCACCAGAAGTTCCTCTCCTTTTTCCTTTGGAAATGGAGTCTCTCCGGCCTCGATTGCCTCTGCAAGCATCTGCACCTGTTCCTGTGTATATCTTTTTCCTTCTTCCTGTCCTATATTCTGCTCTAACCACTCTTCGGTTGCCACAGATAGTCCATGGATTCCTTCTGAAAATACATGCTGTGCAAATGGTACACCAGCCTGTGCACAAGCTTGTGCAAAGAGATAACTGTTCTCCACCGGAACTGTCTGATCTGTTACGGTCTGCCACAGGAAACATGGCGGTGTATCTTTTGTCACATGATTTTCCAGCGACATATAGTCCAGTTCCTGCTCTGACGGCTCTTTTCCAAACAGTGCGACAAATGAATCTCTGTGTGCATATTTTCCTGAAGTGATGACCGGATAAGACAGAATCGCCGCATCTGGGCGGTTGGATATGTTCTGATATGCTTCTTCCGGATCTTCCACATCTTTATTATGTACACAAAGGCTTCCACACAGATGTGCTCCTGCTGAGAATCCGCAGACTGCGATTCTGTCTGGTCTGATATGGAATTCCTCTGCACGTGAACGAATCATGCGGATTGCTCTTGAGATATCGTGTAACGGCTGCATCTTCAGCGGTGCTTCATCTAACTGATTAATCGTATATTCCAGAACGAATACATTGTACCCTGCACCATAGAATTCCATTGCCGGCAGGTGCGCTTCCGATGGGGATACTTCCCGGTATGCGCCGCCCGGTGCGATGATCATTGCCGGATGCTTCTTTTCATCCTCATGAATATAGCTGAACATCACCGGTATAAAGCCATGTGCTGCCGGATAATGATACTCTTCTTTTTTCCAGATTTCGATTCTTTCATTTATCATAATTTTTATCTTCTCCTTTATTCCTTAACAATTACTTATTTCTACCGTTCTTTCCCCATTATACTTCTCTACGTCTTCAAAAACAAATAAGGATATTTCCGCATTTGTGCAAATATAATCGTTTCCACCCGTTTTCGTATCTCATCTGAATAGCCTTCTGCGTTTTCAAGCAATTCTGTCACGTCTTTTTTTGTAAAACGGAACTTTAGATTCATTTTATATAAAGATTCGGAAATATCTAATTGTTCATCGAATGCATTACATATTGTTTTCGCCTGAACCTTCTCCATAAGTGTGTAAATATCTCCCGTCAAAGGATAATCCATCGTTGTATCTGCTAAAAGCCCTGCTCCATTATCAAAGATCGGGCAGTATGCATAATCACCTTTTCCATTCATCAAGACGGCTATGTTATGCATATGCCGGTCTTCATTCAGGAAAAATGCATCTATCATCAGCAGTTTGTTCATATATACTCCAAAATTCTGAAGTCCCGTTATTCGTTCCACCTGTTGCACTAAGAAACGTAATCTTTCCTCATGATCGGGGATTCTATACATGCTTTTATACAGACTTTCTCCGAAAAAATTATGAAACAACCTCTATTATTTGTAAACAAAAAACAATCATTTTAATTGTTTTATTGATTTTAATAACTCATCTACAGAATCTGCCACTAACAACTTCTCTTATATACTTTGATATACTAACAAAGACTTCGCATCCTACATCAGATACGAAGTCTTTCTCTTAATTATTTTCTTTTTTTACTAGAGCCACCTGGGACACTAAAAAAGCCACTTTACCTGTCCCCCTGGCTTACTGCGCTGCCAGCTTCAGCATCTTCTCCAGTGGAAGTGCTGCTTTCTGGCGCATCTCCTCATCCAGATTTACCTCCGGCTGCATGGTCTCAAGTGCTTCCTTCACACCTTCCAGACGCACCATCTTCATATTCGGACAGAACTGTCTGTGCCCTACGGAGTAGAATTTCTTCTCCGGATTTTTCTGATGCAATTCATAGAATACTCCCATTTCTGTGCAGATGATAAATGTGTTATTTTCTGATTTTGTAGCATAATCGATAATCTGCGAAGTACTTCCAATAAAATCAGATAATTCCAGAATATCTCCTGTACATTCCGGATGTGTCAGTACGAGTGCTTCCGGATGCGCCTCTTTGGCTTTCTGAAGTTCTTCTTTGTGTATACTCGTATGTACATGGCAGAATCCATCATTAAAGATGAAGTGCTTCTCCGGAAGCTGACTTGCCACGAAACGACCAAGATTCTCATCCGGGATAAAGAAGATATCTTTATTCGGAAGATTCTTCACGATCTTCAGTGCATTTGACGATGTTACACATACGTCTGACTCTGCTTTGATCTCTGCGGTTGAGTTCACATAACAGACTACAGATACATCCGGGTATTCATTTCTCACTTCCCTGATCTTATCTACGTCTACCATGTGTGCCATCGGACAGTCTGCATGACCGTCTGCCATTACGACTCTCTTCTTTGGATTCAGGATCTTCGCACTTTCTCCCATGAAAGAGACCCCACAGAAAACAATCGTGCTCTCCGGAACTTTGGTTGCAATCTCTGCAAGATAATAAGAGTCTCCTACATAGTCTGCAATCTCCTGCACTTCCCCATCTACATAATAATGTGCCAGAATTACAGCATCTTTTTCCTTTTTCAGTTTTTGGATTTCATTTTTGATTTCTTCGTTCATTTCCGACTTTCACCTCTAAATAAAGTATTCGATGGTCTCTTCTTCCGTAAGTCTTGTCTTTTCATTAAATAAAATAACAGCTTCCCGCCCATCGTACGGTCCAAGGGAATACATGTTAAGTGCCGTCTTATTAAAATACTTCCACGGTACGATTCGGTTACAACATGTAGGCTGATCCAACACTCTGATGATATCTTTCTGTTCATACTCCTGGTCGCAGTAATAAGGATCAAACATCCGCACATTTTTACCATCTATCCGGTCAAATTCCCTTCTTTAACGTATTCTCACTTACCTATCATGCACCGATTCAGCCAGTTGTGTCAATGCCTGTTTTAAAATTTCTCGTGGGCATGCAATATTTATACGCTCAAATCCCTCTCCGTCCGGTCCAAACATTGCTCCGCTGTCAAGCCAGAGTTTTGCTTTGTTCTCCACCAGATCTTTTAACTGCTCTTCTTTCATGCCGAGACTCTTAAAATCCAACCATAAAAGATAAGTCCCTTCCGGCTCTGTCAGTTTGATCTCCGGAAGACTCTCTTTTAAAAATGTACGGACATAATCCAGATTTCCCTCCAGATAAATTTTCAATTCTTTTAACCACTCTTCACCGGTCTCATAAGCTGCCTGACATGCAACCAGTCCCATCAGATTCACCTGGCTGTAACCGGCTGCTGTCACTTCCGCCCGGAATCTCGCACGAAGTTCCGGATTTGAAATCCATATATTGGAAATCTGAAGTCCGGCAATGTTAAATGTCTTACTTGGTGCGGTACACGTTGTAGTGATTGCAGCGTATTTTTCATCTAAGGATGCAAATACATGATGTATATTCTCTCCATATGTAAAATCACTGTGGATCTCATCACTGACTACCAGCACGTTATGTTTCAGACAAATGTCTCCTATCTTACGAAGTTCCCACTCCTTCCACACACGTCCGACCGGATTGTGCGGACTGCACATCAGGAATAATTTTACATTTTCTTCGACAATCTTCTGCTCGAATTCTTCGAAATTGATCTCATAATGTCCGTCTATCTGCTGAAGCGGACTATTGATCAGCCTCCTGTGGTTATCTGTGATCACTTCGCTGAACGGATAGTAAACCGGCTGCTGCAGAAGAACTGCATCACCTTCTTTTGTGTAAGCCTTCACTGCCATCGCAAGTGCGAACACCACGCCCGGTGTCTTGATCAGCCATTCTTTTTCTACTTTCCATCCGAAATGCTTCTCATACCATCTGGCTGCTGCCTGGAAGTAATCATCTTTTCCTTCGCTGTATCCGTAGATTCCGTGTGCGACTGCGTCACTTAAGCTTTTCTGGATTCCCGGTGCTGTCGGGAAATCCATATCTGCCACCCAGAGCGGAAGCATATCATCACTTCTCCCTCTTTCTTTTGCGAAATCATATTTCAGGCATTTTGTTCCATGTCTGTCCACTACTTTATCAAAATCGAACTTCATCTGTGATTCCTCCTACGCAAGTGCCTGCTCAAGATCTGCGATTAGATCATCTGCATTTTCAATTCCAACTGACAATCTTAAGAAATCTTCTGTAATTCCAAGTTTCTCTCTCACTTCTACCGGCAGATCTCCATGTGTCTGAAGCATCGGGTAAGTGATCAGTGACTCTACGCCTCCGAGACTTTCTGCATAAGCGATCAGTTTCACACTTTCCAGGAGTTTCCTTGCTGTTGCTTCACTATCTACTTTGAAAGAAATCATACTTCCGAATCCGCTTGCCTGTGATGCATTTACTCCATACCCCGGATGCTCTTTCAATCCTACATAATAGACCTGTTTTACTTTTTCATGTCCTTTTAACCAGTTCGCAATCTTCATCGCATTATCCTGCTGTGCTCTTAATCTTACAGACAATGTCTTAATTCCACGCAAGATCAGATAGCTGTCAAATGGTGCAAGACAGCTTCCGACTGTCTTATATATATAACGGATCTTCTTCGCTGTCTCTTCATCCGCCGAGCACAGGAATCCTGCCAGTGTGTCATTATGTCCACCAAGGAATTTTGTCCCGCTGTGGATGACCAGATCTGCTCCCAGTTCAATCGGTCTTTGAAATAATGGTGAAAGAAATGTATTGTCAACAATAATCTTCAGATCATGTTTATCTGCGATTTCTTTCATCTTTCTGAGATCTGTGACACGCATGGTCGGGTTACTTGGTGTCTCGATATAAAGTGCTTTTGTATTCTCCCGGATACCTGCTTCTACAAGATCTGCATCTGCAGTATCTACATAAGAGAACTCCAACCCTCTCTTCCCGCCGACAGATTCAAACATTCTGACAGAACCGCCATATAGATCATCTGTACAAAGGATATGATCCCCGCGGTCAAATAACTCCAGACAAAGACCTACCGCAGCCATACCGTTTGCACATGCTACAGTATCTACCGCACCTTCCAGTGCCGACATCGTATGCTCAAGCTCTGTTCTTGTCGGGTTGCTCTCTCTCGTATAGTCATATCCGGTAGACTGTCCAATACCAGGATGGGCAAATGTCGCTGCCTGGTAGATCGGTACTGCTACTGAACCGTAAGAATGTGTCTTTTCATCTGTTCCGTTTCCGTGTATACATCGTGTCTCAAATCCGTAATTCATTATTTATTTACCTCTTTCATTGTAATCATCCAGGAAATTATATTCCATGTCATCTTTGTGGTATCCGATAATCGTTCTTAAGTTGACATTATGCACACTCCGGAAAATATTCTTTTCGATAATATCTCCCTGTTTTCTAAATTCCTTGATCAGCTCCTTCATCTCGTCACGTTTGGAACCTCTTCCGCCGCCACAGGATACACAGTTCTCTGTGAATCTGCATGCGCACTGAATGAAGTTGAGCTGATTGTAATCCCTCCATGCTATAATGTCATCTTCCTTGATCAGATACATTGGTCTGATCAGCTCCATACCCTCGAAATTCTGGCTATGGAGCTTCGGCATCATCGTCTCCACCTTTCCGCCGTAGAACATCCCCATAAGGATCGTCTCAATCACATCGTCGAAATGATGTCCGAGCGCAATCTTATTACATCCCAGTTCTTTTGCGTGAGAGTATAGATAGCCTCTTCTCATTCTCGCGCAAAGGTAACATGGATTCTTGTCAATATCTGCTACCGTATCAAATATCTGTGTCTCAAATACCGTAAGCGGAATTCCAAGTACTTTGGCGTTATCCTGAATGATCTTCCAGTTATCTTCATTGTATCCCGGATTCATTACCAGAAATACTAATTCAAAATTCGCTTTGCCATGTTTTAACAGTTCCTGAAAAAGTTTTGCCATCAGCATGGAATCTTTTCCGCCGGAAATACAGACTGCAATCTTATCTCCGTCCTGGATCAGATCGTATTCTCTGATTCCTTTCGTGAACTTTCTCCAGATTCCCTTGCGGAATTTCTTGATGATACTGCGTTCAATCTCTTTCTGCTTCTCTCCGGTAGTATTTTCATCCTGTACGAACTCACTTAGTTTCTTTCTCAAAAAGGAACGATATCCACCTTCAATATTCGCCGCATCATATCCGGCTGCTTCCAGTTCATAAACAGCATCGACACTCCATTCACCGGTATGGCATAATACATACACCGGCTTTTCTTTCGGAAGTTCTTCCATACGTTCTTCTACTTCTGCAAGCGGGATGCTGACCGCTCCCGGTACAGAGCCTCTGGTATATGCATCTGCAGGACGGACGTCCAGCACTGTGATTGTATCCTGATCTAATTGTAATAACTCTTCTATCGTGATTGTCTTCATATCTTTTAACCTCTCTTTGTGGATTGCTGTTCATGCAGCAGCTATTCCTATTAACCAGATAGGTTTTGTTATTTATCTGGTATTATATGACGTTTTTCCCTGTCTGTCAAGGAACTGAAATGTGTTTTAAAAACATTTATCTTTCAAATATACGCTAGAAAAGTTTACCACAAAAAAGAATACTGTACCAGTGGTTTCCCGCTAATACAGTATGTTTTGTTGTTTTCTCCGGACGTTCACTCCGCGCCCATTCGTAAAACCGCACCTTCGGTGCTTTCCGCTGCTTCTCAGCTACTTTTTACTCATAAGCGGGCGCTCCCTCCAAGCGTTAGAAAGACCTGCAATCCTTGTGCAAGCACAAATTGCAAGTCTTTCAACGCTTGTGTGAACTGATGTTATATATAATACATATCCTGTCCATAATCAATGTATTCCTGATACTCTTTCTCCAGATCATGCAAGGTTACTGACTGGAGGATCTCTGTCACACTATCATTTACCCTGTCGATCACCAGTTTCTGGATTGCTTTAACACTCCCGGTATATTTACCTTCTTTCGGAAGCTCCTCATCTTCGATGCGGTAGTCACCTTCCAAAGCTTCTATAATAGAAGAAACGGTAATCTCCTGTGGCGGACGGCTTAAGAAATAGCCACCCTGGGAGCCTTTTATACTCTTTACGATTCCTGCTTTTCTAAGACTTGCAAATACCTGTTCCAGATACTGTGGAGATATCTTGTTCCGCTCTGCAATGCTATTGAGCGCCACCTGTTCAGTTTTTGAATTGATGGTCAGGTCGATCAACGCTCTCAGACCATATCTGCTTTTCATTGAAAGTTTCATATATATCTCCACACTCCTTCATTATTTCTTATTCTACGGCTTTGAATGCCTCATCCAGATCCTGGATAATGTCATCAATGTGCTCTGTTCCGATTGACAGACGGATTGTATTAGGCTTGATTCCCTGATCCAGTAATTCTTCTTCTGTGCACTGGCTGTGTGTTGTTGTTGCCGGATGGATAACCAGAGATTTTACATCTGCAACGTTAGCAAGCAGTGAGAAGAGTTCCAGATTATCGATGAAATCTTTTGCTTTCTGTGCGTCACCTTTGATCTCAAATGTGAAGATAGATCCTCCGCCATTTGGGAAATATTTCTTATATAATGCCTGCTGCTCCGGATCATCAGATACAGCCGGATGGTTAACCTTCTCTACCAATGGATGGTTGTTCAGGTAATCTACTACTTTCAGTGCATTCTCAACATGACGCTCTACACGTAATGATAATGTCTCGAGTCCCTGTAAGAAGATAAATGAATGGATCGGAGAAATGGTTGCTCCTGTATCTCTTAAAAGGATCGCACGGATCTTTGTAACAAATGCTGCAGGTCCTACTGCTTTTGTAAAGCTGATTCCATGGTAGCTTGGGTTTGGCTCTGTAAGAGAAGCGAATTTTCCTGATGCTTCCCAGTCGAATTTACCGCTGTCAACGATGACGCCGCCGATTGTTGTTCCGTGTCCACCGATGAATTTTGTTGCTGAATGGATAACAATGTCTGCACCGTACTCGATCGGTCTTACAAGGTAAGGTGTTGCAAATGTATTATCTACAACGAGCGGAATCTTATGCGCATGTGCGATATTTGCAATCTTCTCAATATCTACAACGTCTGAGTTTGGATTTCCAAGTGTCTCGATATAGAGTGCTTTCGTGTTGTCCTGGATTGCTGCTTCTACTGCATCATAATCGAAGATGTCAACGAATGTGGTTGTAATTCCGTACTGTGGAAGTGTGTGCTCTAACAGGTTAAATGATCCACCGTAAATATTCTTAGCTGCTACGATATGATCTCCGTTCTGTGCGAGATTCTCGATCGTGTATGTTACTGCTGCTGCTCCGGATGCTACTGCCAGTGCTGCAACTCCGCCCTCCAGTGCTGCAATACGTTTTTCGAAAATGTCTTCTGTAGGGTTTGTAAGACGTCCGTAAATGTTACCTGCATCTGCCAGTCCGAAACGTGCTGCTGCATGATCACTGTTGCGGAATACATAAGAAGATGTCTGGTAGATCGGCACTGCTCTTGCATCTGTAACCGGATCCGGACTTTCCTGTCCTACGTGTAACTGTAATGTTTCAAATTTTAACTCTCTATTCTCTCTTGTGATTTTTTCGCTCATTGGGTTGATCTCCTTTTTCTTCATAATTTTATCTTTATTTGTTGATACTGTCCGTTCTGTCTTGGATTCTATATCTTTTTATTCTGTAAATAATGGTGTTGAATAATATCTGTCACCTGAATCTGGAAGTAATGCTACGATTGTCTTACCTTTGTTCTCCGGACGTTTTGCAAGTGCAATAGCTCCTGCAAGTGCAGCTCCTGATGAAATACCTACCAGAACTCCTTCTTTCTTAGCAAGAAGTTTTGCTGTCTCAAATGCTTCGTCTGCTTCTGCTTTGTAGATTTCGTCATAGATCTTGGTATCTAATGTATCCGGAACGAATCCGGCTCCGATTCCCTGAATCTTATGCGGGCCTGCTTTTCCTTCTGAAAGTACCGGTGAAGAAGCCGGCTCCAATGCTACGATCTGAACTTCCGGTTTCTGCTCTTTTAAGTAAGCACCGATTCCGGAAAGTGTTCCGCCTGTTCCGACGCCTGCGATCACGATATCGACTGCTCCGTCTGTATCGTTCCAGATCTCAGGACCTGTTGTCTTCTTGTGTGCTGCCGGATTAGCAGGATTTACAAACTGTCCAGGAACGAAGCTATTCGGAATCTCTTTTGCAAGCTCATCTGCCTTTGCGATGGCTCCCTTCATTCCTTTTGCTCCTTCGGTAAGTACGATCTCTGCACCGTAAGCTTTCAGGATGTTTCTTCTTTCCACACTCATCGTCTCCGGCATCGTAAGAATGATTCTGTATCCTTTTGCTGCTGCAATAGATGCAAGACCGATTCCTGTATTACCGGATGTTGGTTCGATAATCACAGAACCTTCTTTTAAGATTCCTTTTTCTTCCGCATCTTCGATCATTGCTTTTGCAATTCTGTCTTTGACGCTTCCTGCCGGGTTGAGGTACTCAAGCTTTACAAGAAGTGTTGCTTCCAGACCAAGTTCTTTTTCTATGT
Source organism: Dorea sp. BIOML-A1 (assembly GCF_009875615.1). Lineage (NCBI taxonomy): Bacteria > Bacillati > Bacillota > Clostridia > Lachnospirales > Lachnospiraceae > Dorea > Dorea sp. BIOML-A1. The sequence goes on along the minus strand of NZ_WWSA01000011.1, from coordinate 59,702 downwards.
TTACTACTTCCACCAGTGGTGTATTTCCGATCAGTCCTAATGTTCCTTTATAAATCTTTGACATTTTGCTTCCTACCTTTCCTACTTTTTTTGTATGTTTTCTTGATGAATTTACTATACTACCTTAATTCCTATTTGTCAACTATGTTTAGTATGTTTTTTATATTTTCATTTTACATGCGCGCAAGCGCAACAACATCGCATTCGTCCCCACATTCGCTCTTCTTTTGTCATTATCCTGCACGCTCCCTTCCGTTCTTTAAACTAAATAAAACCAATCCTTATATTTCCTATTATTTTGATAGGTTTTATGGATTGGTTTTATTATATTACCGCTATGTCATATTTGTCAAGTATGTTTTACAGTTTTATCTGTATATCAAATCAATAACATTTAATATTCCATAATGCTCCGCAATCATCTTCAGTCCTTTTTTAATTTTTTCGTGACTATAATTTTGGGACAATAATGCATCTTCCGGCAGTTCATTTAGATATCCATAAAATACAAGCGCTTTTTCTAAAGCTCCTTCTTTATTCGCATCTACAAGTGTTAGTATTTCCTCTTCCATCTTCTTAATATTGTCTATACCACTTTGTCCATTCGCAGCTTCTAAGATTTTTCTATTTTCACCTTTAATTGCTCCATCTGAAATATCTACAGGTGTACCTATATCCTTGTTTAATAATAATTTCACCATTGTTCTGATAACTTCATTATTTATTCTTATTATATAATCCTGCTCATACATATATTTCACTCCTCCGATTATTAAATCATTCCAAAACTGGATGTTCCGAAATTTTAATACTAGTGTATCTCCGAAAAATACTTTCTCTAAAATATTATACATCCCGGTATCTTCCCGTGTACACTTTTATATCACAAAAGCTGTCTGGTTAGTTTTCCGATGAAATTGCATTACAGCTTTCTAATATTGCTGATCCTGACCGACCAAGCGAAAATGTAACTTTGGATGTCAGGCTGGTAGAACGGAATTCTGTCTCTACACAATAACGAAATGATTAATAACTTTTTTATAATATGAACCATATAATAGAAACCGGTATTATCTGTCTTCTGTGATCTTACCGTCTTCTATATAAAGGATTCTTTCCGAATATTCCGCCACACTGATATCATGTGTAACCATGATGATCGTCTTGTGCATTTTAGAATGGATCGTGCTGAATACATCCATTACAATCTCTGTTGACCGGGAATCGAGGTTTCCGGTTGGCTCATCTGCAAAGATCACATCCGGCTGATTTACCAGTGCTCTGCAGATAGCCGTTCTCTGTTTCTCTCCTCCGGATAATTCATATGGATATTTTCCCAGAAGATTTTGGATTTGAAAAGAAACCGCCAGTTTTTCCGCTTCTTCTTTACATACTTTATCATCTTTATGATCAAGGATCATCGGAAGCATAATATTTTCAAACACAGACAATGAATCCAGCAGATAATAATCCTGGTATACGAATCCCATGTCCTGACGTCTGATCCTCGCAAGACGGTCTCCTCTTAGTTCTTCGCTGTCGACTCCTTTAAAATACAATTTTCCTGATGTCGGACGGTCGATCAGTCCAAGTAACTTTAACAATGTCGTCTTACCGGATCCGGATTTTCCCATGATAGAGATAAATTCCTGTTCTCTGATTTCCAAATTGATGTCTTTTAGTACTTCAATTTCTGTCTCCCGCCGATCCGAAATCACATATTTCCGGGACATATTTTCCGTTCTTAATAATACATTATCTTTCATCTCTCATCCCTGCCTTTCTGGAAAACACCTGATATACTGCCACAACATACAGCATTCTTAAGAGAAGTACACCAGCTGTTAACACCCCTTCCATTCGTATACACGTTTCTGCTATGGTCTCTGGAAACATCCTTGCTCTCAAAACAGCTCTAAGGAATAATACCATTGCTGCAAGCATGATACATGTCGGGGAAACATAATAGAAACAAATCTCTTTCCGATAAACCTTTCTTCTTTCTTTTCCACTCATCCCCAGGTTTTTAAGAAATCTTTCTCGTAAAATAATTTCCTTTAATTCCATCTGACACATCGTATAGAAAATGATCATATCTACGATTATGACCATAATCATCAGATAACTGTTGATCAGAATTTTTACGGCCCTTTCTGATATGATATCTGCTTTTGCACTCTCCGAATCATAATGAAATCTTACGGTAGAATCATAGTTTCCTATATATTGGTGTGCCTCTTCTTTCTTTTCCAGTAACTGGTCTATCCGTTCCAGCATCTTATTTCTATTATTTATTCCTGATTTTACAGATATCAACACCAGTTTTGTCGGCCCCTGGATCATCGTTGCTTCTCCGTAATAGCTCTTTGCATCTTCGGCTAGAATTCCCCAGATTGCATCTGTTTTTTTCCATTCTTTTTCTGCCTTTTCAAAGTATTTATCCGAAAATACAACGATGTTCTCACTTTTTTCTGTACTATAGCATCCGGTCAGACTCCCTATTTCTTCTCCGGTTACCACTCTTTCTATATAAGTATTTTTCCTGTTTCCCCAGTCATACCCTGCGGCTGGTACACCTATGTGAAGATTTGGCCGGGATTTTCCATAAAACCAGTCCATCGGCTGTGCTTTTACGGAACGATCCTGCTGGTGTACCAGGTAAACCTTTTTTCCTTCTGCGTCCAGATCCATCTTTTTGGCTTTATAATCTTTATGGACTGCTTTTTTTAACCTGTGATATGTCGTCTCTGAAATTCCAATCTCCTGTCCCTGAATCCGTTGTTCCGCTCCCCTTTCGTCACGTTCTGTTTTATCTGCCGTTGCAACACGCACCATCGGATATTCCTCAATATGGATATCTGACTTATATGTTTCTTTCAAATTCTTTAAAAGCTTTTCATCCTTATCATCTGCAATACACATAAACTCATATGGATATAATGATGAGACCGGCTCTGCGGTAGCCGTACTGATTACCTGGAATCCAAAATAAAAACAGACCAGAAAATTCAGTATAAAGAACAAGACTCCATATCTTACAACCGTTTTAGACCGGTAATACAATTTATTGCGTTGCAGCAGATGACGGTAGTAGTTTCTTTCCTGCTTGTTCCGTATATAACTTAATATCAATGCCATACCACTTCGCAATATCAGATATGTTCCGGCAAAGAACAGACCAAGCAAATATACACTTTCATGATTATAAATTTTTCCATATTGTACTACGGCATAACTACAGCAACAGATTCCTATTACCAGTTTTCCACCCGTAAACTTTCCGGTCAGCTTTTCTTTTCTTACACTTTCCTGTGTACTGGTTATGATTCTAAAATCTGCTTCCAGTTCTTTCATAAGTAAAAAACTCAGTCCGTAAATTCCAAGAGCGAACAGACAGATTACCGGAAACGTAAGCTTTGAATAACTGCCGGTCTTTCCTTCTATACCGACCGTATCTGTAATAAATTTCCGGAATATCAGGAACATCCCTTTTCCAACAAAGAAACCAATGAACGTTGCAGCCACATAGCAGATACCTGCTTCTGTCCAGATCATCTTCCTGGTATCTGACATTGATATTCCCATTCTTTTTAATAGCATATACTGTGGAATACGTTTTCCAAGATAAGAAACCATTACCGTAATGATCAGAACGATAGCACAGAATAATAGCAACATTCCCGCATAGACAAATTGACGGCTGATTCCATCTTCCTGTAGAAGCAATACCTCACTGGAATGCTTCGCCGAAAGGATCTGATAACACATACTTCCGGAATATGCAATTGCAACGATCAGCATCTCACAGATAATTAACAATATTGTTTCTTTTCTGTTATACAGCATGTTTTTCCAAATGACTGTCTGGAATAAATTATTTTGTTTCTTTTCCGCCCGTAGATCTTTTATTCTCTGCATATTCCAATCCCCCTTGTTATTTTCTTAATGGGATTGTAAGCCTTCAAGTTGCTTGAAGGTCAATAGAATATACAGAGAATCCCGGAACAAACAATCACTGTGTCTTACTTTCTTTTATCATTTGCACAAAATATTCATGTACACTTGTGTCATCATTCAGCTCTGGATGAAATGCTGTCGCAAGCTGATTTTCCTGTCTGGCCGCTACCACTTTTCCATCTACTACGGCCAGTGTCTCTGCATTTCCATAGACATCAGCAATATATGGCGCACGGATGAATGTCATTGGAATCTTTCCAAGTCCTTTCATCTCATCTTCTGTGTAAAAACTTCCAAGCTGCCTTCCATAAGCATTTCGCTTTGCCAGAATATTCATCGTACCAAAGCATTGGACTCCATCTTCCACCTGATCTGCCAGCAGGATCAGACCGGCACAAGTTCCAAACACCGGAAGTCCGTCTTCAATCTTCTCTTTTAATATATCGTAAATATCCAGCTCAATCAGAAGCTTTCTCATAACGGTGCTTTCCCCGCCCGGAAGGATCAGTCCGTCAAAAGAACGATCCAGATCTTCTTTTTTACGGATTTCGAAATGTTCCACGCCCAGGCGGTCCAGCATCTGTCCATGTTCTAAGAATGCTCCCTCCATTGCCAAGATTGCAATCGTCATCTTATTTTCCTCTTTCTGCCATTAATAATTCAATTTCCTGTTCGTTGATTCCCACCATTGCTTCGCCAAGATCTGTTGAAAGTTCAGCGATCAGTTTGGCATCTGTGTAGTTCGTAACTGCTTTCACAATAGAAGCCGCACGCTTTGCAGGATTACCAGATTTGAAGATTCCGGAACCTACGAATACACCTTCTGCTCCAAGCTGCATCATCAGTGCCGCATCTGCCGGTGTCGCAACTCCGCCTGCTGCAAAGTTTACGACCGGAAGCTTTCCATTTTCATGAACATATTCCACAAGATCAACCGGAACCTGTAACTGTTTTGCTGCTTCGAATAATTCATCTGCTCTTAAGTTTTGGATGCGGCGGATCTCCGCATTCATGGCTCTCATATGACGTACTGCCTGTACAACATCTCCGGTTCCCGGCTCGCCTTTTGTACGGATCATGGATGCACCCTCTGCGATACGGCGGAGTGCCTCGCCGAGATCTCTTGCACCACATACAAATGGTACTTTGAACTCTTTTTTATTAATGTGGTAAATGTCATCGGCCGGTGAAAGTACTTCGCTTTCATCGATATAATCAATCTCGATTGCTTCCAGGATCTGCGCTTCTACAAAATGTCCGATTCTGCATTTTGCCATAACCGGAATGGATACCGCTTCCTGAATGCCGCGGATCATCTTCGGATCGCTCATGCGGGATACGCCGCCTGCTGCACGGATATCTGCCGGGATTCTTTCCAGTGCCATGACTGCACATGCACCTGCTTCTTCTGCGATCTTTGCCTGCTCCGGAGTTGTTACATCCATGATAACTCCGCCTTTTAACATCTGTGCCAGCTGCTTATTTAATTCATATCTGTTCTCTTTCATAATTCCTGTACCTTTCCTATCTGTTTTCTGTGAATTTTCTTTGAGTCTTATCATACGCTCATCTGGTATTTTTTAAACAGCCAGTTTTCATGCTTTTGTGCATGCCAGTTTCACATAAAAAATACAGCAGACTTTTGCCTGCTGTACATTTTCTTGTTTTTTATTCATTTACATTTACAGATCCAGCTTGCCGCACTTCTCTTCATGATTATTTACCAAATCTGCAAGTGTCACACTATCCACATACTGGTCGATTACTTTCTTAAGTCCTTCCCAGAACTCAAGTGTGGAACACTGATCCTGTCTCTCGCAGCGATTCGGCACGTCATCCAGACACGCAATCGGCGCAAGGCTTCCTTCCGTTGTACGGATAATATCTCCGGCTGTATATTCTTCCGGCTCTTTCGCCAGCATATAACCACCGTTATTGCCACGATAACTTCTTACATATCCGGCCTTTGTCAGCATCGGCATAATCTGTTCCATATATTTTAATGTAATTCCCTGTCTTGCCGATATGTCTTTCAGACGAATATATTCCCCATTTGCATTCTCTGCCAGATCAATCATAATTCTCAGTGCATATCTGCCCTTTGTTGATATCTTCATAGTACTTCACCTTTCATCCGGGTCTCTTCTCCCGGTTCATCTCCTACTTAATTACTATGATATCACATTTTTTGACAAATGCCAATCCTCCGAACCATTCGTCCGTTATCCTTTTTCGCCTTTTTTAATCCTGGAATGTCTTTAAAGCATCAATTGTTCTCTGAATCAGATCTTCCAGTGTCCATCCAAGCATATCCGCTCCGCGTTCGATGACTTCTCTGGAACATCCTGCTGCGAAATTCTTGCTCTTGTATTTTTTCTTTACAGACTTTAATGTCAGATCCTGTACACTTTTTGACGGACGCATCAATACAACAGCTCCGATCAGACCCGTCAGCTCATCAACCGCATACAATACTTTTTCCATCTCGTGCTCCGGTTTGATATCCACTGTAATCGCATAGCCGTGACTCGCCGTTGCATGGATGATCTTCTCATCGATTCCCCGTTCTTTCATGATCTCCTGCGATTTGATACAGTGTTCTTCCGGATATTTTTCAAAATCCAGATCATGTAAAAGTCCTACGATTCCCCAGAAATCTTCCTCATCCGCAAACCCGAGCTCTCTTGCAAAATAACGCATCGTATTCTCTACCGTCTGTGCGTGCTGGAGATGAAATTCATCCTGATTATATTCGGTTAATAATTCCCATGCTTCTTCTCTTGTCATATGGCAGTCCTCCGTTTATTTCATGTTATTTTTGTGTTCCTTTATTATATGAACATAGTTTTCTTTCTTTTCCTATATGTTTTATATGATATCACGGAACTGCCATTTGTCAATTCCCAGCGTGATCGATACCGGGATATTCAGGAAACTTACCACGGATACGCCTTTTCCCTGCATAATTCCCGTAAATGTCGTAAACAGCATAATCACATATACATCATCCACGGATGCTCCGACCAGAATCAACTGTGGGATTCCTTCTTATTCATCTTTTTTAAACCAGGACAAAAGATCTCTCCGCATCAGTTTCTCCATCAGATTCAGATTCGGGTCCGAATGCTCCAACTCTCTGGAATAGCGGTATACCGTATCTACCACATCTTCCATCTCCAGCATCTTCTCGTTCTTCAGCCACTGTGCCATCAGAAATTCATGGATCAAAAGTACACTGACTACGGCCATCTGTACCTTCACATATGCCTCTCCGTCATAGACTGCACCGCAGAAATAGGTACTGATGAAATATACCAGAAGCTGCTCATACCAGATCTCATAGTCCGGCATGTGTGTATTCAGCCATGTGTGGAATTCCTGCTTATTCTTTGCATACTGTTCTTTGTACTTTGTACATTGTTCTTCACTGTCGCTGCAACCAATATCTCCGTAGAGTAAACTTTCTGCCTCAAGAAGATGCGGTTCCCAGTCATCCCTTAAGCGTTCCATCAGATACTGATTCCGGAACATTTTCTTAATAAATGCATAGTTCTCATCTTCTGATAATTTTGCTTCTACAAACTGTACTGCCTTCTCTGTCTGGTATTTTTCAAATACATCATCAATTGAAAAGATATCTTCTCTCTTGATCCGCACCTGCAAGTCATGTGCAATTGCCAGTACCAGACCAACCCGCAGGTCCAGCCTCTTACTTCGATCCTGAAAAATATCGATCATCACTTTTCTTGCATCTACCAGTTTTGAATACAGAAACGGGTCAAAATCATCATATTCTTCTTCCTTGTTACTTTCATAAGTCAGAAAACGCACCGGTTCCTTTTTACCAAGCAGAATTCTTGCTACCTCCGGACAGGATACAGACAGCGTCATCTCCCGGACATCTTCGAATTCTTCTACGTGTCTCGGATACATCTTGCAGGTCCGGCACAGGCTTTTCTCTCCGAGCGCAGTATACATATCACAGAGATTCTCATCATTTAAAAAGGCACATCGCTTATTCTTGTCCTGCTTAAATGTTCCCTCTTTCCAGTTAATGGACCGTCTTAATCTTTTTCTGAATGATCCGGTTACTTTTTTATATTTTTTCAGTGCTGCTTCGTCTGCCACGATCTGCCATCCGGCACAGCAGGTATCTTCACATTCTCCTGCAATACAGGAAAATTCATGATAATAATCCGGGATTGTATATAACATTGATTCTTCCTCCAGTTTTTATACAAAATCAATTCAACTTTGAGCATTATACCACATAATTTTTTCTAAAACAGCCATTTCGTTTGAACAGGTGCAAAAAGCACAAAAAAGCCCCCGGGCACTTTAGGAGGAAAAGCCCGGGGGAATCGCATAACTTACATTAGTATATAAATGGATTCTCAAGAATTTATTTTTATTATTATCTCAGTTTATTTAATAAAACTTACATGCTTACAGATCTCTTCTGTAGCAGCATCTTTCTTCTTATTGTATTCAACCTTTCTTTCTTCAAAGAGGTTGTCTCCGTTTGCATCGATAGAAACGATCAATGGTCCGAATTCTTTTACGCGGCAGTTCCAGAGTGTCTCCGGCATACCAAGATCTCTCCACTCAGCTCTTACGATCTCTTCTACTTCTGTAGCAGCTACTACAGCGTTACCTGCAGGGAATACGCAGTGGATTGCTCCGAATTCTTTACATGCACGCTCTGTATTTTCTTTCATACCACCTTTACCGATGATCACACGTACACCAGTCTCTTTTACGAATTCATACTCGAATTTTTCCATTCTCATACTTGTTGTCGGTCCTACAGATACCATTTCGAATTTGTCATTTTCCAGTGGACGGATGATCGGTCCTGCATGAAAGATTGCGTTGTTTCTTACATCTACAGGAAGTTCTCTTCCTTCTTCTACCAGACGGCGGTGTGCAACGTCACGACATGTTGTCATGCTTCCGTTCAGATATACGATGTCACCGATCTTGATATCTTTTAAGTCTTCTGCTGAAATAGGTGTTGTTAAGATTTTTTTACCGTTCTTTACTTCTACCATTATAATTCTACCCCCGTATGTGTTGTAATTGTGTAGTTCAGGTCCTTATCAAATACAATATGTCCTCTTCTGTGGCTCCAGCATCCTACGTTAACAGCTACACCGATTGTAGATGGGTGACGTGCTGTATTCTCGATATTAACGCCCATTACAGAATATTTTCCGCCCATACCCTGTGGTCCAAGGCCAATTGCATTGATTCCGTCTTCAAGAAGGGTCTCCATCTTGGCTGCTCTTTCGTTCTCATTGTGTGATCCGATCGGACGCATCAGTGCTTTCTTAGAAAGAAGTGCTGCCGTCTCAACAGATGTTGCCACACCTACACCAACGAGAAGCGGAGGGCAGGCATTCAATCCGTATGTTGTCATAACGTCCATAACGAACTTTGTAACTCCTTCGTATCCTTCACCCGGCATCAGAACCATAGCTTTTCCAGGAAGAGTACATCCGCCCCCTGCCATGTATGTATAGATCTCACATTTGTCTGAGTTTGGAACGATATCCCAGAATACAGTCGGTGTTCCTTTTCCTACGTTCTTTCCTGTGTTGTATTCATCAAATGTCTCTACACTGTTGTGACGGAGAGGTGCTTCAAATGTTGCTTTCACAACAGCGTCTTTCAGAAGTCCTTCCAGTTCGTCGATAAGTGGGAATTTTGTTCCACATTTTACCCAGAACTGTAATACACCTGTATCCTGACAGCTTGGTCTGTTCAGTTTTACAGCAAGTTCCTGGTTCTTGAACATGGTGTCATAAATTACCTTTGAAAGCGGGCTGTCTTCTTTCTCACGCAGCTCTGTTAATTTTTCAATGACATCATCCGGCAGTTTCTTTGCGATATGTGCAATAAATTTTGCCATATAATCTGTAAGTTGTGTTACCTGTTGTTCTTTAGACATTTTCATATCCTCCTTGAAATTCTATTAAAAATTTTTAGTTCCTATCTATATTCCCACAACAGTATTGTGATGAAAGACAGCGAAAACTTTTATCACAAACTGTCATAGGATGTATGTCTGCTTTCATCTTCCGTTTTTATGGAGATTAGAGGTCAAATACTTCCTTATGTTTATGGGAAGAATGGATAGAAGATTGGAAGCAAGATCATACTTACAATAGTTGCTACTACGATCATAGGAATACCTGCTTTCGCATAATCCTTGAACGTATATCCTCCTGCCGTTACTACCATGGTGTTGGCCGGCATTCCGATTGGTGTTGCAAATGCACAGGAGCCTCCGATTACACATGCCATCAGTACGGCACTTGGATCTGCACCCATGCCCTGTGCGATGGATACTCCGATCGGAGCCATCAGTGCTGTCGTTGCTGTGTTTGACATAAAGTTTGTCATGATACAGCAGAGCATGAAGATTACAAATGTTAATATGTATGGTGAAGGGTTATCTCCCAGCATTCCGATTACTTTATCTGCGATCAGTTCTCCGGCACCGGTTGCTTCCAGTGCAGACGCAAGGGAAAGCGTACCTCCGAATAAGAAGATCGTCTTCAAGTCGATGGAAAGAAGCGCGTCTTTCTCACTGATAACGCCTGTAACGATCAGTGCAAGCGCTCCCACGCATCCTATGACACATAACTTAATACCAATCTGCTCTTCAAAGATCATTCCCAAAAGTGTTAATAACAGGATGATCAGTGAAAGGTTCTGTTTCCACTTTGGAACATTGCTGAAATCTTTTGTCTCATCGAAGATTCCCTCACTGCTTGTGTCCACTTTATCCGGCAGAAATTTGTATCCAAACAGTGCGAAGAAAATAATTCCTACGATCAAAATCGGAAGTCCTACTTTCGCATAATCGAAGAATCCGAATTTCAATCCGATCTTCTCCATAGATGACTGTGCGATCATGTTACCAGGTGCACCGATCAGTGAAAGGTTACCTCCCATGGCTGCTGCAAATACCAGCGGCATTAACAGTCTTGATCTTGAATATCCTGATTTTGCAGCAATACCGATAACTACCGGAATCAGGATCGCGGCTGTTCCTGTGTTGGAAAGGAAGCCGCTCATCACTCCGACGATCACCATGATCGCAATGATCAGCTGCCTTTCTGTCTTGGCAAAATGTGTAACCACTCCTCCGATCTTGTTCGCCATTCCCGTCTCAAACAGTGCTCCACCGACAATGAACATTGCAACAAATAAGATTACATTGCTGTCGATGAATCCCGAGAATGCAGTCTGCCAGTCCAATACCCCTGTGACTACCAGTCCCACACAGACAATCATCGAGGTTACCCCAAGCGGAATCTTTTCAAGCATGAACATGATGATTGCAAATGCCAGAAACAGTAATGTAATTGTTATCTGACTCATCTTCATTACCTCCTTGTAATTATTTCGTTCGATTTACTCTGATACAAATTTCTTTTCTTATCTGATATTTGATATGTGATTTTGTATCCAAAGCTTGATTATAAAATACTCCTTACTGAGAAAAATGTCAATAGGCTTTTTGACATTTTGGCATATGTTATAAAAGTGTTTATCTACTTTTGTTCAAAATCACAAGAGGATACTTTCATTGTATACTTTGTACGTATTTTTTCGGTTTTTGACAGCTATAATCCCGTACGAAAAAGAACAGCTCCGGCACTTTGACCTGACCTGTTCTTTTCCACGATTCCCTAATTTTCTTTTTTCCGCTTCCATCTCTCTACTGCGGTCAGAACTCCGGCCGATATACCAGACATTGCTGCCAGAACTGCAATCGGTGCTACATCTCCTGTCTTGACCGGATAGTTCCGGTAAATGGCCGTTTTTCCCGTCGGAGCTATCTCCGGCGCCTGTTCTTTTACCGAATTCGTAAATATAATCTCGTACGATTTTCCTTCTGTTCCTTCTTTTTCACCCCAAACTACTGCTTTTGGTTCTCCTGCTTCTGTACTGGTCACCCGTACCGTCACATCATATACTGCCGTATCATAAGTAACATCTGTCACATTAGCGGACTTCTGATAAATCTTATAGTGATAATCTTCCGGTTCTTCATAGCGTATCGGTCCGAAACTTTGCTTCTCGTCTTTTCCGATCTGAAGTTCTGTCCGGTCCGGCACTGGTATGCCAGCTTTCTCCGGCTCCAGCACGATTGTTCCTGCCGCACCTTGTACACTTACCGGAATCTGGATCTCCACATTCGGTGTTCCGGCATACACTGGAACTGCCATTGTACTGCCTATCCACATAAATAACATTACGCCCGCAGCTGCTATTTTCTTCACACTTCTATATCTTAGAATCTTCACTGTTTTTCTGCCACCTCCCTCTCTAATTTCCCGATCAGAACTACACGACCATTCGTCTCTGCCTCCGAGCACGTTGATAAAGCAATCAGCGAATTCTCATCCGCCACATTTACATCACGATACTGGACTGCATTCGCCTGAATATAATCAAGCAGATCCTTCAGATTCTCCTTGCGGTATCCATCCGGATGGTAAATCTTTGCATCCGCTGCAGTCACTTTCATACAGGCAAAGAACCGGATTTTCCGTGTTGCATCTGTCAGATAGAGCTTTCCTTTTTGGTGCGTTTCAAAATATTCTTTATTCGTGAAATCTGCCACATCCGCAAACATTCCACCATTTTTCATGTTGTGTCCATAGACCAGATTATATGGATCGGAGAAATCATCCTTGTTCAGGCATGACAGAAAGATTGCTCCCGACAGTTCGAATTCCCCATATACATTCTTATTAATATATTCCATATCATCCTGCCCCTGCACCACCGGATAATCGATGTTGGTCTTCGGAACCTGAATCCAGGCTTTCACATCCGGATTCAATTTTTTCAGATCTTTCAGCGTCGGGTTATCCTCTCCATCATCTGTCGGCCGAAACTTCAACAGTTCTTCATCTGCAAATGAATTGGCATAGATCTTATAAGTATCCCATAACGAATACACTCCATAAGAAAGCATCAGAAGGATCAGGATTCCTGCCATGATACTGAGTATTCGATTACCTACTCTTGCTGCCATCGCTGCCTTTTTCATTTCGCCACTTCCTCTCTAATGCTTTCTTATATCTTCTATCTGCTTTTTTCGCCCAGCCGATTAGTCAATATCCATATCTTTTGCACGTTTTCTTCTGAAGAACAGAAGGCTGGATGCAATTGCTGCACCGATCAGTGCGATATATGGAGCAACATGAAGGAAGATTCCGGTTGGAGAGTTTGTTGTTTTATCATTTACAACGGTAATGTTCTTGTCACTATTCCCTGTAATTGTTCCTGTTGTTGTCAGTGTTTCTACATTATCAATAGTTGTTTTATATCCATCATCTGCATAACTAGCCTCTGTTACCGTATATTCATCTGTCTCTGACAATCCAAAGATCTTTGCTGTCTCATTATCTTTCAATGTAATTGTCTTAGCCTCTCCCGACACCAGTGTGGTCGGAGCTTTTCCATCTGAAAATGTTACATAATACTGCTCTCCTGCTGCTCCGTCTACTTTTATAGTAAATTTAAAGTCTTTATTACGATTTCCCTGATTACCGGTAACCTCTTTCTTTACGGTCAGATCTTTCAACGTATCGTGACGACTGCTGTAATCATTCGTGAAAACTCCCCCATCCTTTGACTTCGAATCAGTCTTATCTACAAACAGATAAGAGCTGACTTCCAGATTTCCTACATCATCGGATGTTACATACACATCAAAATACTTCTGTTCTGTGGTATAAGCAACACCTTCATACGCATTTCCGTCCTTGTCCGTTGCAACCTCACTTACTACATAGCGGAAGATTCCGGGTTTTGCATCCTCTCCTTTTGTGAATACAGATTCATTAACATTAAGCTTTGTCGTTCCTACTGTAATTTTCTCATTTCCAATATCGCTGTCCGCCGGTACCGATGCAATGACATCCTTATCCAAAGTTACCCCATTTGCCGGTCCTGCATATATTGCCTCCTGATTCTCACTTGCCGGCACTGCCGTTCCTGGAGCAACGGTAAATTTAAATGTAGTCTTCGGTGCATATATATTACTTTCCTTCGTAATCTGTTTTGTGATCATCGGATTTTTCTTAACTGCTGCTTCGGCACTTGAACTTTCTGCCGCTGACACCTGCATTCCGAGCATTGCTGTCATCATTATTCCGGCAGCCGTAACAGTGGATACTTTTTTTAACATTCTTTTTTCCATCATTTCTTTTCCTTTCTTTTTCCATGTTCTGCAATCATGTTACTGATTTTACAGGTTCGATCTGCGAAGGACGGTAATCACTCTTCCCTTTATATCCTTTGCATTGACCGCACCAAAGTATCTGCTGTCTTTTGCACCTTCCCGGAAATCACACAGAATGAAATACTGGTCTTTCTTTACTTTCACCGGATAGGATATGCCATCCACATAGGCCGGTGTCTTATAAAAAATATCCGACTCATTCACAATGCTTCCGTTGATCTTCAGTTCATTTTTGTCTGTAATCTCTACCTTATCTTTCTCTCTCGCCACAATACGCCCTGTATACAATGTCCCCTCTTTTTGGAATACCACAACATCCCGGTCGGAATATTTCCGTTCCAGCCTGTAATATAAGAGCAGATCTCCGGCACATATTTTCGGGGACATATCCTGATTCTTCGCAGAAGTCATTCCAAAAATCACGCCAAACAGGACCGCTAGCATCACTGCCAGCATGAGTAAACGGGTAAAGAACAGTATGATCTCTCTTTTTTCTTTCATATATGCTCCTTGTCAGATGTTATTCTCCTGTCGGATCTCCCCATTTGCGGATTCCGTATACCAGCCCGAAAAATGCCAGCATTCCGAATGCTACCCCTGTCATGACCATATACGGAGCCGACGTCTGCCGGATTCCGGTTGCCGGCTGTACTTCTTTCGTATTCGTAAATGTCAGATCTGTATTTTCTGATAGAATATCCGAAAGTTCTTTTTTACCATTGTCCAGTTTCTGTTCCTCTTCTTCCGAAACTTTCTTTGTAATCTGCACATCATAGTCTTCCGGTTCTTCGGAAACGATATATTCTACACCATATGGCATCGTCATCTCGATTTTTTCCATATGCCTCAGCTGGAATGTATAGACTCCATTTTCTACCGCAACTGCGTTTTTTAATTCTTCCTCACTGACTGGATTGCCCTGTGCGTCATATTTCACATAGCTGATTCCACCTGTATAGGATTTCCCGTTCAGCTTTGTCTGCACCTTGAACCGAAAGGCGTGGGTACGGTCTCCCATGTTGCCGCCGACTCTCTTTGCAATCGTCAGTACGCGGTCACTCCGGATATACCGGTTGACGAATTTTGCTTCCGATGTTGTACTTCCTGCAATCTGCCCAGATATTTCCTTTGTATCCGGTGATACCGTCAGATCATATCCATCAGGTACGACATCATTTTCATTTACCTTATATGTTGTTCCCGGTGTCAGATTGGTAAATGTATATTCGTATGCGTTGTTTTCCGCATTCCATACCAGTCCGTCTGTATTCAACTTCAGTTCTTTTGTCTCTGTTTTTCCGTCTGGTTTCGTCAACTCACAGGTAAAGGACAGGTTCTGTAATACCTTCTGCAATGCTTCCTGGTTATCTTCCAATCCTGTAATGGCTTTCGAAATCTTTAAATTGCCCGGATGCACTTTTATGACTGGTTTCTTGTAATATTCTGTATAGTTCTGTTCTCCATACTTGTACATCAGTACTGCATGTTCATTTTGGTTCGAATAGAATCCGGTGCCTCCTGCATATGTTCCGGTTCCTGCATCTGCCTGATCTGTGTAGCCTGATGTTCTGTATTTTTCATATGCCGTTTCTGTCGGCTGGATCTTGGCAATGACTTCATAGGTATAGCCTTCCTGCAGTTTATAGTCTGCCGGAAATTGCATTTTAACGGATTTTGATGCAGAATCATAAGAAGCCGTGATTCCAAGATCTGCTGCATTAACCGGGTTTCCGGATGCATCAAAGATCTGTACCTGTGGTGCAAGGACATTTCCATCTGCTCCCTTCACCATCTCAACATTATCACTCAGCGGATCGGAAATCGTGACATTTGTACATGCCAGTTCTGTGATCTGTTTCTGAATGTCATCGAATGCCTTGTTCAGATTCGCCAGCGTTGTTCCGGCATAAGATGCATGTTTTCCGGCTTTGACTGCTGAATTGGCAAGGTCGGTAAGTTTTTTGTAATTCCCTGACGGTCCTACACCGACCGTGAAAAAATAATCGGTCTGCATATCAGCGACTGCATCTTTTCCTGCCTTCAGACTCTTTCCATCTTCGTCGCTGCTTCCATTGCCTTCTGTATAACCGTCTGATCTATATCGGAAGGTTGGATCTCCATCAGATACGAAGATCACTGCTGTCTTGGCATTCTGTCTTTTCCCATTCAGCAATCCTTCCGCACTTCTGATCCCGGCCTGATAATTGGTTCCGCCGTCCGATTTCGGAGAAGTCCGATTCGTGATCGCAGATGCCTGATTCGTCCAGTTTACAGCAATCTCTGCATCATTCCATGCCTCATCCCTATATCCACCAGGCCGATAGTCACTCTTATTTCCACTAAACGTCACAAGCGCAAATCTGACATCCAGATTCTCATTAGCCGCCAGTGTATTCGTCATGCTGTTAATTGCCTGACTTGCCGCAGTCCTTCTTTCCCCGTTATTTTCCCAGCTATTCTGACTGTCATGATCCATCGGATAAGCCATACTTCCGGATCTGTCCAAGACATAGATGACATCCAGCGGCGCTTTCGAAGACTCACTGTTTACTTTTCCTTTTACTGTTAATTTCAGATCGTAGGTTCCATCTGCATTCTCTGTCACCGTCTTTTCATGCTCCAGAGACATGCCCGAATCCGACGACTCTTCTCCCTCAGCATGCACCTCCCTGATACTCCCTCCCACTGGCAACAGTACCAGGATCGCAGCCGTCAGTATGGTAATGATTTTCTTTATGCTCTTCCGGCTGATAGTATGTCCCATAACGCTCCTCCATTTCTGTTTCATTTGAATGTGGCTGTTTTTCTTTACCCTCATAGTATTCTTATGTAGGAGGATGGGATTTTATTCCAGAATTTCTATTTAATGCATTAAGCCAAATCCCCGAACCGTAATAAAAGATTACAGTTCTCCATTTAATTATTATGGCATGCGAAACCGCAGGAATAAACTTACAAGGTCCTATCCTGTGCATACGGACTCATGGTTGGCAATTCTTAAGTAAAAAAGTTGACCGTTTGCTCACAAAAAATCCACTGTCTGAGACGAATGTCGAGTTTGGATTTTTTGTGAGCTTGTTTTTAGGTCAACTTTTTTGCTTTAGAATTTCCCCATGTTGGAGTCAGCACAGGATAGGACCTTGTAAGTTTATTCCGATCGGTGATAGCCGCTATAATGCATTAAATAGAAATTTTATTTATAATATGTCAGCATATCATCCCGGCTGCGCATAATATGATCGTACATTGTTTTCTGCGCAGTCTCTTTGTCATGCTTCTGGATTGCTTTCAATATCTTTCCGTGTTCTTTAATCGACACTTTCGCATAATCTTCCTCGGATACCATACTTCCCATGGACAATCCATTCCATAATTCAGAGATCATATTTTTCATCTTCTGATTACCGGCTGCAGTCCAGATCTCGCTATGGAATGCGTGGTTCAGGTCTGTGTATTGTCTTAAATTACCTTCCCGCAGAGCCTCTGCGGCTTCTTCATAAACAGATTCAATCTCAGATATATCTGCTTCCGGGTCTGCCGCCAGTGCTGCCGCTGAACTTTCCAGAATTGCGCGGAGCTGATAGTGTTCTTTTATGTATGTTTCGGTTATTCCAAGTACGACAGCTCCCTTATTCTTACGAAGCTGGATCAGTCCGTCACGCGCTAAGATCTGAAAGGCTTCCCTTACCGGCATTGCTGATACATTTAGTTGAGTGGCGACGCTGTCCAGCGAAAGAACTTCGCCTTCCTGCATCTGTCTGGACAAGATTGCCTTTCTGAGTTCCGCAGCTACTTTTTCTTTGGCAGACGGCATTTTAATCGGTTTTAATCCGTTCATTCATTCATCCCTCTCTCTTCGTTAACTGCCTTCGCCAGCAGTTTGAAATATGCATCCAGAGCTTTCTCTGCTTTCTTTAATTCCCCATTTTTCAAAAGTTCTGTCAGCTTGTTTCTTTCTTCTTTTATCTCTTCTTTATGACGTCCCGTTGATAGCGCAAAACGGATATAACTGTCACTTGCATTTCTCAAAAGTCGCTTAATATATTCATTTTCCACCAAGTCGCACATTGCTTCTGCCGGCTGCACTTCTCCCAGTAATCCCGGTGTCGTAAGCCTTTCGTACAATTCTTCCGTCTTTTTACTATGCTTGAGACTGTTCAGAGCTTTCTTTGTCATCTCTGAAATCATGCTGTAGATCAGACAAATCTGTTCTTCATCCAGTTCTGTTACGGTAATTCTTCTGGTTGCCAGACGGATAATCAGACCCTGATTCTCCAGAATCTGAAATGCTTCCCGGATCGGGATTCTGGAAGCTTCAAATGCTTCCGCCAGTTCTTCCTGTTTTAACTGGCTTCCCCCGGGAATTCTTCCAGATAAGATCTCGTCTGCAATCTGTTCCGCCATATAATCGCTTAATCTTTTTTCTGATATATCTTTCATAATTTCCCCTTTAAATTATATTCTTATAACAATAATGTATCCAAAATCACGCAAATTGTAAAGAGGTTTTTGTCTTTCTACAAATATTTTTTCATATCCTGAATCAGTTTTTCACACGTCTTTTCAAATTTTTTTGCCAGTGAAATGCTTTCTTTTTCTGCCTCCGAATAACGATTTAATTTCTCTGTAATGGATTTTATTCCCATATTGGCACCATCAATCATCATTTCTGCTATTTTCGAAGTGTCGTCATTGAACATCATCTTTACCTCGGCACTGATCCATGCAAATGTCTCTGCTGCCTTTTCTGAAAACTTTTCTTCCTGAAGCTTTCCTTCTGATAATCTTATCGATTCTCTCTCCATCTTTTCATAATCTTCTTTATATTTAGAGAATAACTCCTGCAATTCCTGGTTTTTCAGATATACTACCAGCTGCTCGATGCTGTTCACTGCCATCCTGCAGCCCGAATTACACTCTTTCAGGATCTCATATGTTGATGTGTCCATAATACTTCCTCCTTTTTCAGATAGTCTGCTATCTTTTTATAGTTTTTCTTTCTTCATTACATGATCTTTCTTTTATAGTATTTCTCAAATTTTATTTTTTATGTCTTTAGACTAAAAAAGCCCTTGCAGATATCATTTTTATATCCGCAAAGGCTTTTCTTTCTCTCATATTCTTAATTTACCATAAAATAATTCAGACTGATTTCATTTGACGCAACATCCGCAAGGTTAACACAACTGTTTCCCATACGGTCGATCAGATGCAGGATATTTGTAAATGGTGCTGTCAGGCTTGCTTTACATTTTCCTTTATTGACACGCTGTACATGCGCTTTTCTCATCTTCAGATCCAGATCCATGATCTTATCTTTCCGTTTTATCAGCTTCTCGATCTGCACTGACTCATCTCCCTGTAATGCCTTAAGTGAATCATTGAACATCTTCTCCAGTGTCTTCAGACTCTTATGCAGTTCATCCATCGCTTCCGGCGTATATTTGTACCGATTGTCTACCTTTTCCCGTACACATTTTGCAACTTCTACGCTCAGCGTTCCCATACGTTCCACATCGCTCAAGATGTACATGAGACTCGCCGTCTGTGCTGCCTGCTGCTCTGTCATTGTTCCGGCCGAGAATAGGGAGGCCAAATATTCTGTAATCTGATCCGTCAGTTTCTTTATCTGTACTCCTTTTTCCTGCAATGGTTCCAGTTCATTCATGTCTTCTGTTTTGACGATTGTGATCGTATCTGCCACAACCACTTTCACCATTTCACTCACACGAAGGATTTCCTTTGCAACCAGCTGAAGTGCTGCTGCCGGCTGGCTGATGATCTTGTCATCCAGAAATACAGGTTTTGCAGGATTCATATCGACTGCTTTTCCATCCGGAATCAACGTCATAACAATCTTTACCATCACATTGATCAGACAGACCCAGATAAGTGTCATTGTAATGTTGAATAATGTATGTGCATTTGCAATCTGTCTTGAGATCACTTCAATCTCCGGTCCTTTCGGAGAAATGTGCTGGATCAGTACTGCAAATGGTTTCACAAACCAGATAAATAACAGACATCCGGAAATGTTGAAAATACAGTGTGCAACTGCGGTACGTTTCGCATCTTTTGTCTGACCAATACTTGCCAGAAGTGCTGTAATTGTAGTACCAATATTATCTCCAAGCAGGATCGGAATTGCTCCTGCAAGTCCAAGCATACTTGTCACGCCGTCAGGTCCCGGCTGTGATGCAAAGTTCTGCAATACTGCGATCGTTGCACTACTACTCTGTACCACCAGTGTCATAAGCGTTCCGACAAATACGCCAAGTACCGGAATATGTGCTACTCTTTCGATCAGGTCCGTGAACACCGGGCTGGATGCCAGCGGTTTCATGACATCTCCCATGGTCTCGATTCCAAGGAATAACAGACCAAATGCAAAAATTGTCTGACCGATACTTTTCACTTTTTCAGATTTCGCAATAAACGAAATGATAAATCCAATAAAAATAATGATATAAATGTAATCGCTGATCTTAAATGCAATAATCTGCGCCGTCATTGTCGTACCGATATTTGCACCAAAGATGATTGAGATTGCCTGCGGCAGACTCATAAGTCCCGCACTGACAAATCCGATTGCCATAACGGTTGTCGCACTACTACTCTGTAATACCGCTGTGGTAAGTGCTCCTGCGATAACCCCAAGTACCGGGTTCTTAGTCAGAAGTGCCAGGATGCTTTTCATCTTTTCTCCTGCCGCTTTCTGCAGGCACTCACTCATCATATTCATTCCATAAATAAAGACTGCCAGGCCTCCTAAAAGCCCGAATATTATCTGCAATTTTTCATTCATAATATTTTCCCATTCTCCTTCATTCGTCTTCTGTAGAACCTGCCGCCGGCAGTTTCTTTCGAACACATGATGTTCCCTCGACGTTACGGGCTTATTGTAACGAAGGTGTATGCAGCCTATATCAAATCTATGTTAAATCTATGTAAAATTGTACCCGGAGTTTATATTACATTAAATTCTATGAAATTATTTTCGAAAAAATGTAAAGGAATCATCAAATGTATGCAAAATTATCTGAATACTTAAGATGATTCCTTTTTATTGTTTACTCCTATTGTTTCTAATATAACGGTTCATTCTCCATCAGATATTGCAAGAATGCCTCGCAGCCTTCTTTCACATCGTCATAAGTCACATCAAAATTCCCCGTGTACCACGGATCTGCAATATCTCTTGCATCTCCTGCATATTCCAGTAACAGATGTACTTTTTGCTCCGGATCTTTCCGGATGATGCGGTTGATGTTGCGAATGTTCCACTGTTCCATGCCGATCAGGTAATCGAACTCTTCATAATCTTTTCGCGTCATCTGACGTGCTCTGTGATTCCCACACGGGATTCCTTCTTCTCTTAATTTGTTCTGTGTCCCATAGTGTACCGGATTGCCATCTTCTTCGTTACTGGTTCCGGCAGAGTCGATGTAGAAAGATGACTCCAGATTCGCTTTTTTTACTAAATCTTTCATTACATATTCTGCCATGGTGGAGCGACAGATGTTGCCGTGGCAGATGAAGAGTATTTTTATCATTGTTTTATTTCTCCTTGATTTGCCCCGGAATGCCCTGTTTTCCAAGGGTTGCTGGGGTTATGGTGATATGCTCTGAAATTACAGATTGTGGCAAATCAGAGCAGAATTGAGCAAGTTGTTACTCCCTGTTAGTAGTAAAATTGGTAGTAAAACGAAGATTCTTACTACTAAGAATCAATCAGATATTTTCTTTATCCCCAACCAATTGATCAATCAAATTTTCTTTCAATTTTATTTCATGAATCTCAGGAAAAGAATAATAATAAATAGAGGCAATAATTATTTGATTTTCACTAAAATCACGCTTTAAAATATTCATCATCAAATCAATATTTTCTTGATCAATTTCCTTTCCTCTTGGAGAATCAAGAATAATTGGTAATTTTATTTGTAGATGTTTTTCAAGTTCCACAATATATGCCATCTTAAATGCAAACACCGTTTTATGAAGCACAGCTCCTGTCAGTTCTTTTAAATTCGATGTAAATAAATATTTTTTAGTAATGCTTTCTGCATCTCCAATGCCTAATTCTTTTGCATATTTCACGATTGTTTGGTAAAGGGACGAAACAACCACATTATCACTTCTTGATATTTTAGCAATCTCATCGCGAACACTTTTTAATTCTTTTTCGATTTTTTCAATTTCCTTTTTTATCACAATTTGATTCATTGGAATAGACACAATTCTTTTATCAAACGCAGCAGCAACTGACTCTGATTCAAAAAAAGAAAGTTGGCCGTTTTCTTTTTCTCGTTCTCGTAGTATTTTTTCCATTTTAGAAACCACTTCAGCCAATTCACATGATAATATTTTTTTCTTTGCTACCAATAAATCAATTGCATCATTTAAACCAACTATATTATCTTTAGTTACGGTTATGCACTGTCCTTCATCAGTTCTTACCAGTAATTTCATATCTGCAACAAATTCTTGAAATTTTTTATTTCCAGATATACTCTGATTAACTCTGCTAATTTCCCTCCTAATCGAAGACTGTTTCATTCTTAACTGTTCAAGTTCAATGTCAGTTTTTTCTTGATATGTATCATCAATCAAGCTATCTTCATTTATACTGTCCCTGTATTGCGCTATACTGAACATTTGTTTATATTTAGATAAGTCTGCTACAAGCCTTTTTTCTTTTAAAATTAACCCAGAACAATCTTTACCCGAAATTCCTCTAACAAGTTCATCTATATTAAAATGTATACTTCCAATAACTACTCCTCTATTTAATAGCGTCCACCCTTTCTCCTGATCAAAATAAAAAGTTCCTAACAAATTATTTAAAATTTCTTCATTTTCCGTATTAAATATTTTTGAATGAAGCTCCCTTATTTGTTCTGGTAATACATATATTTTTTCCTCATTATCACAAACAAACGATATAGTCGAATTACTTTCTCTGGTTAAATATACACACTTTCTATTATCAAGAACCAATTGTACTTTTACAAAACATTTCTCAAATTTTATTTTTTTTGTACTTGGTATCGAATACCCTAATGCATATAATATAAATCTTACTAAAGTAGTTTTTCCGCAACTATTTTTTTCGCTATAAATCAAATTTGCATTAGTTCCAAATGAAATATTTCGTTCAAATAAACCATCTCGAATATAAATTGATTTTATTAACACAATTTCACTCCTTTCTTGATTCGATCTATTGTAAAGCGTCTTTTTATGATATTATGTATGACAATTTTTGCAAGTGCCTCCTGTATCTCTTCTTCCACACCATCAACGGCAAATTCTGAAATATAGTCTTTCCACTGAATTTCTATAAACTCATTTAATTTTTCACTTTGCTTTTTTTCTGTCTTAAAATTGTTATAATCACTTAAAACTTTTATAAAAAACTCGCACTGCTCACAGTGTGAATTAATTACCTCAGAATACCTATTTACCACTTCTTCATACACGCCAGAATCAAACTGCTCCAGAAATGAATCTTCACATTGTTCAATTTCTGTTATTTATACAAGAATGGGCCATATAATATCTTTTTTTGTCAATTTTATAGCCGAATCTTTTTTCCCGCCATTATCAAATACTTGCCAATGCCATGTTTCTAACATCTTCCTTCCAATTCCAGAAATGCTTATATTCAAATTCCCCATAAAATTGTTTATGCATTCCATAATGACTTTATATCTTTCATTTTCGTCATCTGTTTCAAAAGGTAAAACTTGTATTTTTAATTTATCAGTATCAAGCGGTTTCTCCATTTTTGATAAATATCTGTCAACAATCTCCTTAGCCGATGGCGGTAATGTATTATAATTCCTATGTGCATGCCCGTAAAAAACATTTCTAGACTTATCATCATTGAAGGGATTGGGTGAATTAGTAATTACAATTAATTCCTTTGCATCAACCTTTTCTCCAGCCTCCGATAATGATGTGAGTGCTTTTTTTAAATTTTTTCTCACATTAGCAAAATCGGAACTCGCTTTTTCGACAGCTTTCGCTTGAGCCAATATCATCTTTCCAGAGGAAAGCTCTAATTCTATATCCTCATAATTACCTTCGAGACATATTTTTTCCACTTCTTCTATATTTTCCAAGAAAAGAACTATTGCAGCATTAACCTGAAAATCGAATCCAAAAACAACCGCATCTGCTCTACGACTCCTTTCCACCCTTCTTCACCTCCGTTTCACATTCTATTTTATATTATATCGTCATTTTCACTTCTTTTCCACAGAAAAAACGCCCCAGCCTAAGCAAGAGCGTCATCCTTCTTCCATATTATACAACTTTAAACATTTTCTGCGACATCGGTTTCTCCTTCTTCTGTTCAACTTCTGCCTGTGCTTTCCTAAACTCTTCCATCCGTTTCAATTCTTCCTCTGCATCATCGAATCCGATATGCGTGTACACATTCATTGTGACCGATATATCCGAATGCCCCATGAGGTACTGTAACGTCTTAGGATTCATTCCCGATTTTGCCATATTTGAGCAATAGGTGTGTCGGCATACATGAGGTGTGATGTTTGGCATCTGCACCCGATAGATATCATTGTATCTCCCAACCATATGATTGAATCGGTGCTGCCAATGCATTGCAACCAGTGGCATTCCATTATCATCATAGAATAGAAATCCGCTATATCCGTCTATGGATTTTTCCACTTTTGGTGCATTTCTATCCTCTATGAAAAAACAGAACAGAATGGAAAAATCGTAATCACCGCCTGTCTGGGCAAGGGCGATGTTCCGAAACTCAACCGTGGATACGGCTTGGACGGAAATGAGCTCTGGCTTTCTCTGAATAACCTGTACCAGAGTATCCGTGGAAAAGATGACTACACTGCTGCCAATGATATCATTTCTTGGTGTCAACAGTACGCACACCCCTACTATGCCTCTGAGGACATTGAAGAATATCGTTGGGATATTGAAAAGGATACGGAATACTGGGATTTTTCCACTAACATTCTTGGTAATTTCACTTTTGATGTTCACACCATGCGGAAAGATCTCGAAAGCCTGTACCGGGATACTCTTGTCATCCTGATGTTCAAAAAGTGTCTGGAACGGCTTGACGTTTCCACGGATCTTGCACAGATCACATGGACAAATGAATTTGCAGATTTTAATTCGTTTCCTATGCAGAAACATCTCGGTAAAATATCAGCTTACCTAAATAAAATGAGTGGCGTAACCATGAAGTTGGAACTGAATGAAAATGGAGAATTGAAGGTCATGCCGGATTTCCATTCTGTTTTTGATGCTGCCCGATTCGCTCTGTCGCAATATGTATCTATCCCTACAGATTACCCCATTGCTTATGCCGACCGTGTGGGCGTTGCCACCTGTGAGTGTTGCGGCCGTCTGTTCATCAAAAACGGGAACCGCCAGAAATACTGTGACAATCCAGAATGTAAAAAAGAACGAAACCGTAGAAAATCCCGCACTGCTTATCGCAGAAAGATACAGGAAGAAAATGATAACCGATGGGCATGACCACGTCTGTTTTCACACTGGGGCAAGATGTGGCAAGTAATACAGGTTATTTTCTATAT
Source organism: Dorea sp. BIOML-A1 (assembly GCF_009875615.1). Taxonomy (NCBI): domain Bacteria; kingdom Bacillati; phylum Bacillota; class Clostridia; order Lachnospirales; family Lachnospiraceae; genus Dorea; species Dorea sp. BIOML-A1. The sequence continues at coordinate 33,887 of NZ_WWSA01000011.1, read as the reverse complement.
AGGCTCTATAGGAATAACCTAAATCATCTGCCACAAGCTGCCCCAACTGATTTTTCCACAGAAAAAGGGCATCGGTTCATCACCGACACCCAGTGTCATTTTATCCTTATTCTCCATAGCGAAATGCTGAATTTCCTGTAAGATTCCTAAGCAGAATCTTTCTCGCTGTCTTATACTCTTTCCCGATAAAGCCAAGTCTGAGCAGGAAACAGCGGAAAGCGTATTTGTCATTGTCCGTTTCAGTCGGCTTTGATGATACTCTTTTTGCATCTCTTGCCATATCACACAGCCTTGAGATAAATTGTGTGTAGGCTGTAATCTCATCGCCATCTGCTGTGTACGGAAACCATGTAAAGTTTATTTTTTCCGCAGTAATCTCAATTTCTGTGCTGTCCGTCCGAAATGCACGTTGAAAAAGTGTCTGCTTATTTGCTGTGATTTTCTGCAAATTTTCCAATGCTATATCTGTAAGGCTTTCTCTCGAAATCACTATTGTCAGTTTGTCCTGCTGCACTGGCACTTCTTCCGTTATTTCCGCATCGTCTTGAAATCCACGCTCCCGTAACTGCAGAATCAGGTCTTCCACCGTTTCTTTTTCTGTTCCCTCCGGGATATGCAGTACACCCTCTTTGTCCAGTCGGTATCCTGCAATATCGTATGCACAGCTTGGTACCCGTTCATAATGCGGTGCTGTCCCAAGTATGTTTCCAATCTCCTGTGCTAGTTTTGGTTTCTGCTTCGATTCCAATGTGAATCTGATTTCATTCTTCATAATATGTACCCGCCTTTCTTTATTTGGTAGTACATATATCACTCTGACCGCACAGAATAGCAAGACAATTCTGATTATATTTCTGCCAAAATGTACGCAAAAGAACTGTGCTTTTTATGCGGCTTTTTACATGTTTTTTCTGCGCATTTCGGTACTATCTGGCAAAACCAAATCGGCTTTAGTGATGATATTCAGCGGATATTTTCACATAAACTGACTTTTGTGGGTATCCCCCCTGTTTAATTCTGCGAAAATTCGCACGAAGGGGGCCATCGGTCTTGAAGCGAAAATATTGTAGAGATTTAAACTCCCACTCCCCATTCTTTAGCACTTCCTATCATATACTGTACAAGTCATCAATTTTTTTTCTCTTCTCCATAACAGTATTCTTCAAAGAATTAATTTCTTCTTCATATTTTTGTATGTCTTGTTCCAGTATTTTAGCTAAGTCAATATTAATTTTTAATTGTAAAAGTTCTTTTGCATCCATACGGGCATGTCGTTTTCCTGATTGAAGCATTCTCATTGCTTCTCTCATTTGTGGTAATGATAACAAATACCCAACAACTCTTGGACTTGATTTTTTACACTTAAGCCCTACCCATTCCGTTGTTCCTATTGCTTCTTCTTCCGGATTAATTATACATTTTCCCAAATAAGGTTCAAGCTTAGAAACAACCAAATCCGCTCCTGAAAATTCCACCTTATCCGATCCAATCATCGATACTTCTGGTACTTCATCATAATTAACACCACCACACAACGGGTAAACACTATCTAAATCAATCAACTTTCTATCGTACGCCAAATCACCTTTCTTTATTTTATTCAATTCAACAATTTTTACATAGTTGCCAATATCATTCCATGCAGCTCCTCTAGCCACTAAACTAATTTTTCCTTCCAGTACATCCCATAACCATCTATACTTCGCGTCTAGTCGTAATGTACTTCTACTAAATATTGCTTTTAATGTTGTTTCAAAACCATATCTTAGTGATTTTTGACTTTTATTTCCTCTGTAATTAAACAAAACCTTAGGCAAATCATTCTCTGTTATCAAATCTGATAGGCCCTTTCTTCGTTTATATCCAATTGCTTGAGGTTCTGCCATAAATATTTTTTCATCCAGCAAACCGCAATCATCAAAAACTTTTTTTAGTCCTTCAACTCCTTCCTTTTTTGTCCATCCACTTTCTTTAATTTCCTTTTCTATCCTATTTACTTGTTCCGTACTTCTTTTCTCTGCATAAATAACACAAGTTTTTACACTTGTATATGGCTTAAAAGTTAAATAAGGAAGGGATATAATAGCCTTAATTTTAAAATGTGATAATAGATATATTCTAGTATCCAATTCTGTTGGTGTATCGCATACAGATTCTGGAAGTACGCAACAAAAAACCCCCTGTTCTGGTCTTAATAATTGGTACCACCTTTCAATAAATAAATCTTCTGATATCTTCAATTCACCTGAAAATGCCTTCTCAACTGATTTTTTTTCGTCTGGAGTTAATTTCAGTGAAAACGGCGGGTTTGAAAGTACAATATCAAACTTTTCATTTTGATACTCTTCATGCATTTCTAAAATAGTAGGTCTATCTTGTATACAATAATCTGAAAAAGGAAGTAGCCCACTTGTCACAAAGGTATTCATACTTCCATCTCCATGTAAAATCATGTTTACCTTTGCCGCCAACCCTAAATCATAATTATTCTCAATCGCAAATAGTGATCTCTTGGCCCAATTAGTATGTGTTTGACCAGAAAATTCAGCTTCAAATGTTTCCAATGCCCTGTCACTTAATCCTGCTTTAAAAGTTCCATTTTCATACATTTTTTTTACTATCGACTTCATGTAAACAATTAAGAAAGTACCCACTCCACAAGACGGATCGATTACATTTGGCATCCTATGAATTCCTCTACCATCAGGCTTCTCTACAAGAACTCTTTTCGCATGCTCTGTAATATCACATAATTCTGTCATGAACTCAACCAGCTGAACAGGCGTAAAAAATTGTCCTTTAGTTTGCGTGAAGCCATGTGCAACTATTTCTTCAAAAAAGCTTCCTAATAAATCTCCTCCGTATACATTCTTAGTTAAAGATATTCCTTCTAGCCTTTGCACCACGTAAAAGACTTTTGATGGTTTTATTCTGGCCTTATCAAAAGCAACATTATCACTTTTTTCATCTAATAAATAAGAACTTTCCGCTTTTTTATATAGTACATTCATTCTGTCCACTAGTGCATCTGGACTCTCCACAATATTGCCTATATAATTTACTTGAAATTCATACTTATTTCCTGGTCTGATTTCTTTTTCATCATAAATTTTACACAGAAATAATTTTGTGATAACTGCAAATACGTCATTATTATTTGTTCCACCTCCTCCCCAAATAACATTATGTAATTCTTCTGTCAATTGCTTAAAAAACAATTCATCAGAAGTCTCGTCTAATGGAATTGACGTCTCCGTTTCCTTTGGAACACGCGCATAACTTTTTTGAATTACAGTTCCATACCCCTTCGGAATAGCATTTCCTGCTGGTTCTCCTGCATCCTGCCACTTGTCATATTCTCCATACTGACTAGTTGATATTACCAATGTGTTAATTGCAGGCTCTCCACTATCATTAAACACAACTGTTGTCCATAGCAAATAATCAGGTCTCTTTATTTTTTCAAGCTTACTTGATTGAAAAAGTTGCCCTTTTATCAAATATCTTTCTGATATATACTTCTGCGGCGTTTTTAGCTCAAAATATAAAAAAGGAGACCCATCCTCATTTCTAATAACAATATCTGATCTGCTCCCTTTTGCTCCCTTTTTAGGTCTTCCCGGTGCTTCATAAACTTTCTCAATATCTATATATTTATTTTCAAATTTATATCCGTACTCTTTCTCCAACTTCAGAAGTAAAACAGCCCTTACCATTTCTTCGTCATTTAAGTTAGTCGTTGTCCCCTTAAAGTCTGGTGCCTCTGGATCAACATTTACACATTTAGGATTATATGTAATCTTTCCTTTTCCAGTCTTTTCATCAAATGTAATTGAGGAAATTATATCAGATTTACTATCCTGAATATATTTTATATATAATTTTGGTTCAAAAACTTTCGCCATGTTGTTTCTCCTAGATTATTTTTTTAATTGATCAATCACACGCTCTGCTTCTTTCAGGGCAGTTCTTCGTACAAACTCACTATATGAAGCATATGCTTCTATTCTAGCCGCCTGTTTCAATTTTGCTAATTCCTCTTCACTCACTCTTATACTCATAGAAATAGTTTTGTTCATTCCCAAGCCCTCCTATGTCAAAAATTATATCATTTGTGTGCAACATTTACAATACAATTCTCCACGTCCTCAACATAGAAATAGCCACTTTTCATAGTAGTTCTACTAGCAAAAAGCGGCTATATATCAGCATTTACAAATTATTTTTCATGATTTCCATATAGTTTTCTGGAAATCCAATCAACTTCAAATCAATATCATCACTATACTCACTTATCACATTTTCCACGGTTTGAATCAAAGATTTTTTACTACTCTCATCTGGTAATCTTTTTAATAGGACAAGCGTATACGCAAATAATGAATTATTCTTTATTTCTGAATGTTTTCTCAAAAATGACGTTGTAAACTTTGCCGGAGGATTAAAATCTGTATTATACATTCTAGCCGCATGCGCACATTTGTTTCGTAAAACCGATAAACAATGAAGATGATTTTCTAATGTATCTCTTCCAACACCAACCATATGAGCAATGGCATCTTTTTCTGAATAATACATAGAGCTGTATAATTTAGACATATTAGAAAAAGACATTAATTCCACAATAACCCACAATGGCATTTTACTAGAATATTTCATTTTATGATGCTTCACAATTAGGCTATCTTTATAATAATTTTTCTCCCTGCTGAAATTTTCCATAACTTCCCTGTAACCCTTTTTGTTATAGAAATTATTCTCATCATAATGCTGATCATACGGAGTCTCCGTACATTTAGCAATTGAAAATCCATATGCAATCTGCGTCCTATAATATACTTCTGCTTTTTCAATATACCGCCGAAATGTATCACGTAATATTTCATCCACTTTGTATAGATGATATACCGTTTCAAATGTAGTTTCCACTATATAGTCACTACCAGAAGGGGCTTGTCTGAATTGTAAAGCATAACCCGTAAAACGATAATAATTTACTCTTTTCAAAATATCTTTTGCTTTCTCTCTGTCTGTGATAATCATACCATGGGCTACTAACTTATCCAATTGTTCATCGAAGGTCAATGGTTTTTTCAAATCCATAAAATCTCTCCTTAACGTAAAAAAGCTGAGCACAAGTCTCAGCTTGGTCCCCAATGCCAAAAAGACTTCGGGCAACTCTGTTACATATAGTATATTCAAAAAGCAAAAAAATTGCAATAGTTTTTATTATTTTCTTAGAAAAATCTATCACATTGAGTCTAAGTAGTCCATTACTACTAAGGATTTCTCCCCACACCTTTGACTTTATCCCAATTCCATCCATGAGCCTTAGTAGTCGAAAACGTAGTATTTTCAATGCTTTCCGCCATATTCTGCCCTGTGTTGCCCCACTTTGCGAAGATATGCATTATCATAAAACTGGAGTGCCGTGGCAGATGAATAATACTTTTATCATAGTTTTGTTTCTCCTTGATTTGCCCCGGAATGCCCTGTTTTGCAAGGGTTTCCGGGTTTCATGTAGTTTACTCTGAAATTACAGATTGTGGCGAATTGGAGCAGAATTAAGCAAGTTATTACTACCTGTTAGTAGTAAAATTGGTAGTAAAATGGAAAGGGTTACTACTAAGGATTTTAGCTAATTTATTCTACTAAACTTTTCGACAAGATAATTTACAAAGAATTTTAGAGCTTTCTATGGTTTCGATACTCTATTATTCCCCAAAACAGTCCGAGAATAAACAGCGTGACCACAATAATAAAGCTGTATTTGAATGGTACACCAAAATGTGCTTCTATGACATCAAGAGTTCCGATAGCACTGAGTAAAGAAATAATGTATAGCAGAACATTCAAAATCGCAGAGTTTCTGCTTTTCTTTAGTTCATTTTGTGCAGTCAAATAGGATATTTTTAGGTGAAGAGCTTCTGCATGTTTTTTGTAAGGCTCGCTTTCCTTAATGTAGTTCAATAAATTATGAGTTTCAATTGGAAGATTAGGAGAGCAAAAAAGATTCTGCAAGTAAATATCATTTCGTACCGACCGCCGAAGATCTGTTTCATTTTCAAGGTTAGAGTTTTGAAAAATATGAATATAGAGTTTTAGCGATTCCAATATAATGGCCGAATATAAAATTGGTTGAAAGTTATCACAATCAAAGTCAGAAACTACACTACAACCAGCTTGTGGATAATATTGGTATATTTCCACTGTACTAATGTCCTTAATTGGTTCAGCAGGCACTTTCGTATCAATGAGTTTGCAAAAGTAATCTGAAATATTTTCAATATTATTCGAAAAGACCAATGTGTCATGCACAAAGAAATATTCTTGGGAACGATAACACTTATTTGTCAATTCCCAGATAAACTCAGAAATATTTTCATATATTATTTCAGAAATTTTCATTCCTGCCTCGACAGGTTTCTCTTCATCAAAGAATTGATATTTCTCCACAGACAGTAGGTTGTAGTTTTCTGCTTTTGCCCCGACATCATCTTTGGCAAGTGGTTTTCCTGTTTTGTAGTTTATGACTTCAAAAACAATGAACAAAACACTGTTCATCATAAAGGCACCGGCATCAATTTGATACATCTGACCATTTATCCAAACTAAAAATGGCTCTAGCCAGAAAGTAAATTCGATTTTGAAATATCGTTCATCAACTAAGATAGATTGTGCGTGCCTAAGATTGATATAGAAACCGGAATCTTTCAAAGAGTCACTTGCATCGTTTTCTTTTTCAGCTGAATCTTTTGATTTGAAGGAAAATGTAGTCGCTTGATGTACATAATCATATTGGGCCGTTACCTCCATTTTCCCATCAACAGAAGTAATAGTCTCGTCTGTTGCCACGAAAGAAAGATGATGCTTTTCCAGTAAGGATTGCATCTGCTTCTTTTTGTGCGGGATAACATTACGAAGTTTTCGTAAAAACCAGTTTGTCGCTTTATACTGTGTCGAATTATATGCACTTAAAAATAAAACAGTATCATCCACTTGCAATGACCTCCGATCTCGTCAGTAAAATTTATATTATTAATTATACAGCCAAATGACATACACAACAAGCATAGTGCAACAGATAATACTGTTGCTTATTTTTTTGATAAAAAGTCCTTGACAACTCGTTTCGGGAGAAACAGAAAAGTCTATGCCACAAAAGACAAAGGGAAAAGAAGTAATTATGAAATAAATATCTATCTATTCTTTTGATCCCATTTCCATTTATAAAATTACCCAAGTCCATCTGCTCAATACCATATTCATCATAATGGCAATCCACAATTTCATCGTTATTCTCTATTACGAAATTTTTTATAACCTTAATATCAGTTCCCAATATTTCAGCAACTGACATATACATCTCATTCTTTCCCAAAGTATTTAAGTACATCTTTCCTCCATTTCTCAGCCGGAACATATTCAATAATATTTTCAGGTGCAATTACTGTATCAGGTTTCATATATGCGAAAATCTGTGATGCTGAATCACCAAATGCACTTTCTACTGCTTTTGATGTCAACAATCTTCTTAATGCTGACCAATTATTTTGCTTATCATCCATATATTCCCTTTCATTTTCATAAAATGTAAAATAAGCAAAATCTTTTAATTTACTTGTAAATTTAACAACATACGATTTACATATCTTCTTCCATTTCTTGTCAATCCCCTTTGTTACCTCATTCAAAGATGATAGTGTATAGAAAAATTCTGGAGTTTCATGAATAGTTGAATAATCATAAATATCCTTACAAAACAAAAATGCATTGATTTGAAAATCATAATACAATTTATGTCCAATTCTATATAATTGCTCTCCTCTTTTCGAGATCACATCTAAATTTCTATATTTTTCAAAATCCACATCATATGAAATGTCATCTATGTGCATCAACTTTTTTTCAATATCAAAGCGTATATGATTTTCATCTAAAAATCTGTTCAATTCTGTGTCATTACTTAATACCCACTGCAAATTGCGTAATCCATACTTCTTTATATCAGCACAATCATTGCTATTGCTTGTTACTTGAAATGCCACAATCTCAAGATTTTCTACATCTATCTTTTCTATTATCGAATGGTATTTCTCATAGAATGTATCAAAATCGTTGTGACATTCTATTATATAAGTTTCTATAAATTCATCCCGTTTTATATGTAATGCTTTATGCAACCAATAATATGCTACATCTGGATTTGTAATATCATAGTACATAAGATTCCTTCTTTCTACTTATGCTATTTTTTTACTTAACGATACACACCAATACTCCTAAAAGTCGAAACTAGCTTAGTTGGACACACAACTGAATGATAACAATTTCTGTTTCTAACTTAATATTTCTTGAAAATACTCTTTTAACAAATCCTTGTGTTTGAAATAACATTCCAATACATAACATAAAAACTGTTCATCCTTCTGAGGTAAATCATTTCCGTGTTCATCTTTTCTTATGACCTCACATCTATAATCGAAAGGTATTCTTGAATTATCAATTTTGAAAGATTTCATTCTTGTCTTTGCTGTACCTTTCTGTGTTGCATTTTTCATTCTATTTTCATATTCATCTACTGTATAAAAAACATATTCATGATCTAAATGCGTAATATAAGCACACTCCTCGTTCATTTCATATTGTAGATGTACTACTTGAGTCACAATCATATCATTATAGATTTCAAACTCTTTGCATAATTCCTCGAAAGTAATATTTTGTGGATCAATCACTACCCACATACAATTTTCATATTCTTTTGAATATAGCCTACTTATCGAATAGTTCCCTAGATTAACAAAATCAAATACTTTCCCCCGTTCCAATGCCTCTGCTATATACTCACAATACAGTTTTCCATTATATCCTGGCTCATTGAGAAGTCTTACCGAGAAATCTCTTACAATTCCGCTAGACATCATATCAGCAATTTTTTCAAGTAAATTCAAAGGAACATTCTTTGTAAAGAAAGTTTTGTTAATTTTTCTATCGTAAATGCGGGGAGGTTCAATAGGAAGTAATTCCCTCTCATCATCCACTGGAACTATACCATATTTAAAGAATTGATTTTGTTTATCCAGATTGCCCTTATATACTACCTCTAACTCGTTTAGATCACTGCAAAATGGATGTTTTCTCTGGTAATCATAATTATCAAAAGAATAGTAAATGAATAATAAAACTCTTATTTCTGAATAAGATATCTCCATTACATCCTCTTGTATCCATCTACAATAATTACTAATCCAATCATCAATCGTATCACGAGACAGTTCATCTCTCTGCCTTTTATAGGACTCCATCTGCATTTTATTCATAATATCAGGTTGTTCCAGCCCCTCAATCATCTTAATATGACGTTCAAGGTTAATTTTGATTTCATCATACAAAGCTTGATCTGTTACTCCCTCTTTCAAAACTTGTAAAGTAAAAGCATCTTTTTCTCGAAATTTTCCTAATACAATTCCATTATAATAAGCAACTTGTTTCTTTACGTTCCATTCATGTGCTTCTGGCATCCAAAACTGATATACATATTCTTGCTGAGTAACTATATATTCCTTTAATAAGCTCACTATGTCATTTCTCGAATTAATCATTTCCCATTACCTTCTTCATTTAATTAAGAAAATCGTATACAGCTCCGCATACATCTTATCATCTTCAAACTTCACATCATCGAGTAACAAAGTCTGGAATAACACTTCCCGGACTCTCTCTAATTTTACCATAGCAAGCTCCGCTTCCGAAAGTCCCTCCGGCTCTATATTTTCCAAAGCCACCGCTTTTCTTGCAGACAGGCAGTATGTATATAAAGCCATGATATATCTGTCAGACATCACAAAGGCATAGGTGTCCTTGCCTTTATAATTGTATCGGCACTTTTCCAATTCTTCCTCAGATATGGTAAAGAAGCATCTTACTGTTCTCCAATACGGAAATATGCCGCCGCTTCCTCTATAGATAATGTATATTTCTTCCAGTATGGTAAATGCAAAAAATTTTATTTTTTTGTTTTTGTCTCTCACATATACAAAAGAAGAACGGTATTTTTACAGGGTGTTGAAGAAATTTTTTTATTTTTGTGCAAAAAACAGCTATAAGACTCCATTTTTTGAAGTATACTTGGTAACCGTACCGTTTTCATCGACAGATTCCGTCACATTATCATTTCCGTCATACTTAAAGGTGCTGGATGCTCCCAGTGGATTTGTCTGAGAGATAACCCGGTCTTTCTTATCGTAAGCGTATTTATATGTAGCTTCCTCTTCTTCTGTCATGGATAACTGGTTGCCGACTTTATCGTAGGTAAAGGTTGTTTTATGACCTTCCGCATCCGTTACCGCTGTAATGCGGTCCATAACATCATATTCATAAGATGTGGTACTTCCGTCTGCTTCAGTAAGTTTCAGGAGTCTGCCGTACTGATCGTACTTGTATGTTGCTGTCCTGCCAAGTTCATCGGTCTGTGTCAGTACATTTCCGGCACCATCATAAGTATAATCCATGCTGTTTCCACCATTGTCGGAGGAATGGATCAGGTTGCCTGCTCCGTCATACTGATAGGTAATTACGAGTCCCTGTGCATCCGTACATTTTACAAGCTGTCCGATGGCATCGTACTCCATCAGCACCTTGTCTCCTGTCGGCAGTATTATGGATGTGTTATTTCCCTCTTTATCATACACATAGCTGTACGCATTGCCGAGGGCATCTGTCATCTTTGTGCTGTTACCCTGTGAATCGTATTCGTAAGTAGTCTTTCCTTTCAGGGCGTCCACCGTCTGTTCCAGATTGTCGGTGGAATCATATTTCATTGCTGTAATGTTGCCCTTTGCATCGGTTGCCGATGTCATGTTTCCATTACCATCGTAAGTCATGGTACTGGTATTTCCATTTTCATCGGTAGAGGATACCAGATTTCCATTTAAGTCATACTTCATGGATACGGTATATCCAAGGGCATCTTTGGATGTAGTCAGATTTCCTGCCTTGTCGTAAGCATAAGTATCTGTTCTTCCCTCTTCATCGGTAGAAGATACCAGATTGCCTGCTTTATCATAAGTATATGTGGTAGTTCCACCTTCTGGGTTGGTTTCACTTAAGCGGTTTCCTGTATTATCGTAGGTATAAGTCCAGGTTCTTCCACTGTCATCTGATTTTGATACCAGATTGTCTGCCGCATCATAAGTATAAGTGGTAACTGCACCTAATTCATCTGTCTCTTTAGCGAGCCTTCCGCAGTTATCATATTCCTTGGAATGGCTGCTTCCATCTCCATAGGTAATCTTGGTTTCATTTCCTAATGCGTCATATTCATATTTGGTTATATTACCAACTGCATCTTTGGACTGAAGCACCTGTCCAAGAGAATCAAACTTGGATACGGTTGCATTTCCATTTCCGTCGGTATATTTTTTCAGATTTCCTGCTTTGTCATATTCATAGAGCTTTGTTCCAAAATCTTTATTACTCTCTTCTATGACACGTCCCATGCTGTCATACTTGTAAGTAATTGTATTTCCTTTTGCATCGGTTGCTTTGACCTGCTGATAATTCTTATCATAGGCGTAGCTGATCTGATTTCCTTTCGGATCCGTACCACTGGTCATGTTGTACATCTTATCGTAGGTATAAGTGGTAGTATTCCCCAGTGCGTCAGTACTTGCCGTAATATTTCCCACACCATCGAGTGTATAAGCGGTCACACCGCCATCGGCTGCTGTCTTGGAAATCAAATTGCCATTCGCATCGTAACTGTTCGAAGTGACATTTCCAAGTGGATCTGTCATGGTAACTGCACGATTCATCGCGTCATACGTGAATCCCCATGCTGCTCCGTTTCCATCCACATATCCGGTCATGTTCGGTCCGTCATACGAATATGTTGTTGTGACACCTCTGCCGTCCGTCTGGGATACCATACGATGTTTGTCATCGTAAGTATAGGTAATGGCTGTTCCATCCGGTTTTGTAGATGTGACCATATTTCCATTACCGTCATAACTGTAAGTAACCGTTGCTCCGTTATATCCGGTTGCACTGGTCAGCTTATTCTGCTCATTATAAGTATAGGAGGCTGTCTTTCCATCCTCTCTTGTCTCCGTTGCTACATTACCAAATGCATCATAAGTGTAAGTTTTTGTTCCGGCTGCTGTCGTTTCGGAAGCAAGCTGATTTTCTGCATTATAAGTCTTTTCACAGGTTGTTCCATCCGGATATTCAATGGATGTTGTGCGGTACTGATCATCATAATGATAAACGGTCTTATTTCCTTCGTTATCCGTTGTTGTAGTAGAACTTTTTCCGTACTTGAAAGTTGCCGTTCCTTTTTCTGCATCAGTCTGCTCTACAACTCTTCCTTCTTTATCGTAAGTATTCTTTACAACCGTATTGCCATTCTCATCTTTCCAGCTTGTCATACGGCTGTCATCATCATATTTGTACTCTTTTGTTGTTCCATTCGGATCTGTTACAGATATCAGATTTCCCTGCTCATCATATTTGTAAGAAACTTTTCCACCATCTGGAAGAGACAGTTCCTTGATATGCCCGAATTTATCCTGTTTTACCCCGAATGTTTTTCCGGATGGTGTGGTAATCTTGCTCAGATTATAATCATCGTCATAATCCAATACTGTCTTAAATCCATTCACATCCGTTACATAACGTAAGATTCCGTATTTATCAAATGACCAGACGCTCTGATCCGCATCTGTCAGTTCCCATCCGATGTAGTCATGGTCTGTATCTTTATAGCTGACTGCTTTTAAATCGTATACATAGCCATCCGGAGCAGTGTAGCTTCCATCTTCATTCTTATCAAAGATCAGATAACTTCCGTCCCCTCTCATATACAGAAGGCTTCCGTCCTCCATCTGAGAAAGCGACTGGTCATAGTTAAAGCTCCATCCACGTCCGAACATGGAATGTTGGTCTGTTCCTTTGGAATTGTAGCTTCTTGTAATGGAGAATTCCCCATTCAGCTCATTCATCGTCGCATCGGACTGATCCATGTAGAAGTTACCAGTATTTAAGTTGACTGGTTCAAATCCAAATTCACAGTGCAGTCCTCTTCCCATCAATGCTCCGTCAATCCGCATCTTATCCTGATCGGTAAGCGGTGCAGGACTATATGGAACATTTGTCTGTGGGTTACGGATAAAGATCGTGTTGTTTGCAACTACCAGTGCGTCCATAACCTGATTGTCTTTCATAATGTTCTTAAGCGGAACACCATAATATTTTGCAATCTTCGGAAATGTATCAAACTGCTTCACTTCATAAATCACAAAGCTGTCACTGGTCACTTCTTTTCCCGTTTCCAGTTTGCCATCGATTTCTTTTGATGCTTTTGCTTTTATTTTATAAAGTTTATCTTTTGTCAGTCCTGAATACAAAGCACTCTGCCAGTTGGAATCTTTGCTGTAATACTTATTCGCCTCCGGGAACTGCTTATTGTATTCAGTACTGTCTGGATAGGAATACAATGGTTTTGCATCTGTTTCGTGATGTTCTTCATTTTCCTCATCTGGAAGCAGATAATATTCTACTGTAGATTTGCTCTTTGCAATTCCGTCTGCAAATACGGCATCAAACTTCAGCTTTCCATTTGTATTCTTTTCTGTCATCGGGCGAAGCAGGATCGTTGTTTCATCCAGTGACATATCACGCAGATATGGATCTTCAGCCGGTGACCACTGGATGCTGAGTTTCGGTCCATAAACGGATGCCCTGTTATTCAGTACCTCACACTGCATAGAAGCTCCAAGGTTATTTGCCTCGGCAATGGCTACCAGTGCAAATCCGTTATTCGCATAAGTTCCCTGCACCCAGTCATTGACCAGATCTTTGACGTCATAATTGATATAGCTGTTCCTGCTGGTACTTGCATTCTGTACATCCTGGAACGTAAGATTTACTGGTTTTGTTTTCCATGTGATGGAGGTGTTCCACGACTGATCTACACGATAAAGTCCAAACTGGGATGCACCACCACTGTATGCAGTTTTCTGACTGACTGCAAATGTTGCACTGTCAATTTTGGAATCTTTCGGAATCTGACTAAAATTTGAATTTACTTTGATATAAGTCCGGCAGTTCTGGTGTGCTGTTCCAAATCCTGCAAGGTTTCCAGACTTAATACCATCATCAAATCCGACATACGGATAATTGTTATCTCCAATCTGGCTGGTTGGACTTCCCTCTTCCACACCAATCATGTTAAAGGAACTCTTCTGGATTTCCACTGGTGTCGGGTCGATTCTGACCGGATACTGACGATCTTCTGCAGAAAGCCAGTCCATATCTGGTTTTACGGTCAGGATTGTTTTCCCATCTTCTTCCCTGAGTTCCATCGTAATCAGGAAACTGATCTCTCCGGCTGCATCTTCCATAGACGGTGCTTCCAGAAGATACTTTGCCTCTTTGATTGTTTTTCCTTCTGGATAAATGTATACCTGATTATCTTTTACTTCAGCCTGATATCCCGGAATCTGAAGTTCATATTCATACGATTCTCTGTCTGTTGGCTGCTGAAGTACGATATCTTCCTTAATGCTGGAATCCAGTACCGTATACTGAACATCCGCTCCTTCATAGACTTCATTATAAAGGATCGCATTGTCCTTAATAACGGAATGTGTATAATCTCCATCTACCGGAATGATCCCGATTCTGGTCTTTCCATTTTCAATCGTTACACCATTCTCTTCTGACATCTGTTCTGGAAGAAGAATGGCATAGTCATTAGCCTTGTTCTGATAAATCTCAGTCTTCTCTTCCTTTTCTTCATCTGCCGATACGCTGCTGGCCTCCTGTGCTTCTTCGGACGCAGGAGTGTCTGCTTCTTCCGGCTTTACAAGAGTATTATCTACCAGTTCCGTATCACCATCTTCGTTCTTATAAGTTCCGACATAACCACCATAAACGGTTGTATACTGCTTATCTCCGGTCTTATAAGTTTTGGAAACGGCGTCATAATCAATCAGTTCACCTTCCGGTTCTTCCGGAATCGGATAGTAATCCTGTGGTTCTTTCAACTCCACTTCTTTTTCCTGCGGATTTTCTTCTGTTTCTTCCGCTGGAGTTGTCTGTTCTTCCTGAGTCTCTGTATTTTCCGATGGTGTCGTTTCATTTTGTACGTCCGCATCAGACTGCTGACTCTTGTCTTGTTCTCCAGATGTGGAATCTGTTATCCCGGCTTCCTCTTCAGTCAAAGCCTCTGGTCTGGAGAAATCTGCATTCTTCTGTACATCCTCAATGGCCTCTTTTGCCTGTACAAAAATAGGCTCTGTTCCCTGTAGTGCCATCAGGAGTGCAAGTACTAAGGCTATAGCCGACTTTCGAAATCTCTTCATAGTCTCTTTCTCCCTCTTGTAATCTTTTTCTATAATTCCTTTACAAAATAACCGCTACCCTCCTTTTTTCTGACTTTGGCACTACTATAATCTAAAAAATCACAAAATTTTCATAAATGGTAAAAATGCCCCTTGAGGTGGCAAAAATAGACGAAATCGGTCGAAAAAAATAGTAAGACACCATCGCCTTACTATTTTTCATCTAATTTCATATATAATAATATTTTCACTTGAAAGGATTTCTCCGTATGGCAGATCTCCATCTGACCATGATATTTTTCTACTACGAGTTTCACATTTTGTAATCCTATTCCATGTCCTTCTTTCCTGCTTTTCGTTGTCAGATAAATTCCATTCCGCACTTTTGGTGTATCTTTTATGCTATTCTCAATCTGGATATTCATGATTCCTTTTCCATAATACATCTGAAACGATAATCTCCTTTCATCTGAAGCTGCTGTCCCACGAATAGCATTATCCATAAGATTTCCCACTATTATACTTATATCAAATAATTCTTCCCCTATATGATTCGGTATTTCTACAGAAATCTCCGGATTTTCAATTACTGATTTCGAATCTTCCAAAATATAATTCAGCAGATTATTCATATTACGGTTTTCTGTATATAAATGATGACATAAGGCTGTTCCGGCTATATTCTCCATTTGTTTCAGATACGATAGAATCTCTTCATTTCCTCCCGTTTTTGCCATTGCCCCTATTGTTGTAAGATGGTGCTTGTAATCATGATGTATCTTATTCAGCCTGTCCTGTGATTTCATCATCATCTCCAGTTCTTTTGCATACTGGCTCATCTGAATTTTCATCTCTTCCTGTTTTGCTGTTTCAATATAACTTTTCTGAACCTCATCGTGCAGATAGAAAATAAACACATTGATAAACAGTAAGAATAATACAATCGTAGACCGCACACCTCTTCTGTCTGGCAGCAATATCCTGATACAGACTATAATGCTGATCACCGGGACAGAAAGCATAGCAAGCCAATGACGGTTCTTTATATAATAACTTCTCTTTACACCTACTTTTCTTTCAATAATGACTTCCAGTAAAAAGAATATAAAATTTCCCATTACAATAGTTCCCGGTCCCATGTGATGATGCACCGGATTTCTTGCTACCGCATACCGTTGAAAGAACACGATTGGAATCCCATCACATAAAATTCCCATAATATATACCATAAGTGTATTCCAGACATGATGTTGCCAGTCTGCCTGATATGCCACTGTTATAATTAACAGAGCTATCAGCTCAAAGATCAGATCTCCGTACATCGTTCCCCACTGCATGCTTCCCCAGCATGAAAGCAGATATGCACAAAAATATGCAAATAGCTTTTGTGTATCCTCATTTTTTGGATACAGGATGGTATTGTAACGGAACACAGTATAAATCCAGAATAATTTACTTGTCAGATAAGTGATCAAATGGATATTCATAATCTTTTCTTCTCCGTTTGTAATAGTCTTTCCCTGACCTTCTTGCGATTTGCTTTACTGATACTGAGACGTGTCTTGTCTTTCATAACCACGTTGTCATATTCGTAATGCTCCACGTGTTCCATATTGATGAGATAGGACTTGTGAATCAGTAAGAAATATTCTTCTGTTACATCCGCTACATCCTTTAATTTTCCTCGATATTCATATTCTTTTTCCGATGTCACGATATGTACTCTTTTTCCCAGACTATAAAAATACAGGATCTTGTCATAAGAAATCTTGTGGATTCCTTTTGTATCCGTATATTCAAATATTTTCTTCCGTTCTTTTAACAGTTCCCGTAATTCAACCTATCACCCAGAAAAGTTCTTCCTCTCGGATTGGCTTTACAAGAAAATCAAATGGATGAATACGGAATAATTTCATAGCATATTCCTGATATGTTGAAATATAGGTAATCCGCAGTTCTTTTCCATAATTTTTCTTTCGTATCTCCGTTCCGATATCAATTCCATTCTCATGTTCCAGACAAATATCAAGGAATAACATATCGTAGGATTCTTCTTCCAGCCTGTTAAGAAGCTGCTCCGCAGAATAGTATATTTCTATAGATATCTGACAGTCATTCGCTTTCCCATAATGGAGCAGCTTCTGTTCTAACCAATTACATAGGATGATGTCATCATCACAGATTGCAAGTTCTAGCATATTTTCTTACCCTCAGTCTTTCGTAACACGACAAATGGGGAAAAGAATCCCCTTCAATTCTTTTCCCGAATGGACATCACTAATTTTGTGTCATTTTTCCGATGCAACAGCACCACTTCCTTTGCTGTCTTATTTTGTCCTCTATATAATAAACACTTGAACAAGAAAAAACTGTCGCCATTTTATAATTTATTTATATTTTTTATGTTTTATTTATATTTTATCCAAATATTACAGCGATAACTAATAATGTCACCCCCTGCATTATTCTTTTTATTTTTAGCGTCATTTGATAAAACATCAACGTTTTTGATGGCAAAAAGGGAACCTGCAAAACCAGATTCCCTTTAAAATACATGCTCTTCTCTAAAAGGATGATAAATCCACCATCCTCTGCTTATTTTTAAAAACTTTTTCCTTTTTTACAATACTTATAAATATTAAATGGTTTTTCTTTTTTTTCAAATAAAATCCCTGTTGTTTTAATAATTTTTATAAGTTCATCCGACTCCATATCTGTCGTTTTAAATATAAATATTTTCTTTTCATTTGTTATGAAAAAAAAGAAGTTTTTATATAAGAACATTCTATCAATATTTTTAAATTCATAAATTTGATCTTCATCTATTTTAATTGCGTTTTCATCGATATCCACCGTTTCATATCCTGATCTACCCCAGACAAATTCATGAACATTTTTTTCAAAATTTTTACCAATCATTTGATACCAAATAATCCAAGCCACACAAGCCACACAAGTTCCAATCCCTATTCCAAACATCAAATAACTTTCCGACAGATAACAATTAATCGACAGTAAAAATTCTACAGGTGTAAAAATATAGATAATCATTCTACTTTTCTGTCTTGTTTTAAATAATTGATTAGGAATTATAAACCCAAGCGAAAGCATTCTTTCTAATTCTTCCCTATCCTCATCTGACACAATTGATTTAATATGCATTCTTCTTAATCCCCCTTTTGCCAGAGGTCCTCTTTATAAAATCGAACCTCTGGCCATTGTCTCTTTTATTCTTTTACAATTTACAGCGCTTGAATCAACAAACCAAAAACAGTACCTGCTCCAGCTGAAAATAAAGCAATAATTGACGGAATTGCATTTACAACTAATGCACCCGCAAGAACTAATATTACGGCTCCTGCCAGTATATTACTATGCTCTTTTGTGAATTCTACAACATTAAATTCAAGACCACTATTAGAATTTAATGTCATTGTAAAAATCAAAGCAACCGATATTGTCCACTCTTTTTCCTCTTCTGGCAGCAAATCTGATGTACTAAATACAATGGAAAACTCTACACTATTGGCAAAAACATTATTTATTTCAAAAGCAATATTACCAGATTTAACCGATAAAGCAATTTTTTCTATCGTATTTCCAAAGTTATCTGCTCCCTCTATACCTGTATCTGATAAATTTGATGAAATCTCCATAATTTGATTTTTGCAAGTTTGTGTCAATTCTCCATCATTTCCTATATCCACTTTTATATTATAAATTTTACCAGTTGAACTTTCAAGCGATGTGGATATTTTAGTAGAAATATCAATTGCTCCTTGAGGACTCATCATTGTTCCCAGTGAAATTTCCTTATCATACTCCACACCCACATCCATAATTTTATTCAGATAACCAAGCGGCTCCATTACATTATAGACATATTGATTTCGTGCTATTTTTACCTTTGCCCGAAGATTTTCTTGCGCTATTTCCTCATCTGTTTTTGTCGATACGGCATCGAACTTTTTAAATCCAGTATCTCTCCCTGAATATGCATCTTTATCCAGTGGGAACGAAGGTGATGAAGAAAATGAGTTCAACTCACAAAATTGATCAAATGCCCAGTTCTTCGGCATCGAATATCCCAAATTACAGCTAAATCCAGTTGACATATCTGCCACAAATGATTTACTTGCCAATCCTGCTTCATAAACTTTAGTACATACATATCTTGGTGCATAAATGCCGACTTTATAATTTTTATCATTTGTCGAACTGAAAAAGATCATGTGAATCTGTTCAAAATAAGGTATAATAAATGTATCAATCTGATATGAATAACAATCAAAATCCACTGCAAAGTATATAGTCGTTCCACTTGGTATACCGATTCTCTCGGCTGCTAAAATTGCTGTCTGTGCATCAACACTTCCCTGGGACGGATCCTTAAAATAGTTTAATTCATATCCTCCATCCTGATATATCGGGAATACCGATAATCCTGCATTTTCAATGTTTTTCACTTCTGTTGATGTCAAATATTTCGGTGTATGTTCTTTTCCAACAGAACCTGTCAGATAACGTCCTACATGAGTATACCCTGCATTTTTTATATCTAATGCCTGTTGTTTATTTAATACTGTTGCACAGTCACACGCTTTTGCTGCCCTGTTTGTATCGCCTTTACTCGTAAGCAATGATTTCATAGTAGAAACATTTACTTTTCCTTTTGTTACAAGTCCAATTCCTGTCAGACCATAAAACTCCTGAAATTCTGACACCTTTGACTCTGTAGTCGAATCAAACACGCCATCGAATCTTCCCGGATTATATCCGTTAAAATATAGTCCGTATTGAGCAATCTTATTAAATGGAACATATTTCGTCGAGTTCTGTCCGTTCTGTAATGTACCCGGAAACGCATTTGTTGTTGCATCGCCAAAATTAACTGAATTCAAATCTGTAATTAATTCAGTTGTAACTCCTTCAGCCGCCTGCAATGCACCAACTAAAGACAAAATTGTCTGTCTTGAGGCAATTCCATCACAAGGTCCAACACCAATAACATCTGACCAGTCACTATTTAATTGCTGTTGAATAAGAACAATATTGGAATCCCCACCAGAAACCTTTGTAAACCAGTTTAGGGATAACAATCCAGACCAAACTTTCCAATCAATTTTGCCCGTAACTTCCAGTCCTGCATTTTCCTGCATCTTTTTAACTGCATTTACTCCTGATGTATAATAAATTCCAGTAATTCCTCCAGCAGCATATCCTTTGCAAAACAGAGCACACTGAATCAAGCATACATTAACCTGCGGAGTATCATTCGGATCCATTTTTGTAATAATGGCTAACTTCTTCATGGTATTAATAGTAAGTGGTCCAACCGTTCCTGTAATCGTTGAGATTCCATTCTGAATCTGAAATGCACGAATGATTCCCTGCATCACGGCTGTTCCGGTCTTTCCATCTTCATCCAGTTTTACCCAATCCTTATGTCCACCAAACATCGCATTTAAATATTTTTGTGCTGCTTTTACATTCTGATCACTCATATTCACTACCTCCTAATTCAAGTCAATTATAAAGATTTCTAACTCTTTATATGTCTATCACTAAAAGTTACAATAACAATTTATCAATCAACTGTGCCTATTTTGTGACTATTTTCCAAAGCATTCATTAACTTCCTTATAAAATCCTTAACAAATTATGAAAGAAACCATCAATTTATCACCCCATATCCCATGATTGAGGCATAATCCACCGCATAGTTCCTCTGTCGCACCTGATCACTGGAGTTTCCTTCCACTGTGTAGACTCTTCCACCTTCACATTTTTCCACGATTCCTACATGGTCCGAATTTCCATCATGATCCCAGTCGAAGAAAATAATCATTCCGGCTGATGGAGTTGTTCCACCACTCTGCCATTTGTTCTTTCCCTGAAACCAGGTAACACCGGAACTACACAATGAGAACTTCGGAACTTTTCCACTTTCGATTAAGCCACTTTGATCGGCACACCATGACACGAAACAAGCACACCATTCTACATGACTGTCAAATCCATACCAGCTCCAGAACTTCTGGCCACCGCTGTTCCCGATCTGCCCCATTGCTACCGATACAATCTGCTGACTTCCAAACAAACCAGCAAACAGGCTGCCACCGGAATAATACCGCATCACATGGGGAACGTATTCGGGATCTCCATAGCTGCTCCATCCATGCGAAGCTGCCTGCTCCTGTGAAAATTGTAAAGCATTGGCTTCTGTGTATCCGCCTCTTTGCAATGCCCATCCTATGTACCCGTTTCCATAGTTATATCCCTGCCATGCAAGTTTTAACTTGTCCATATCCTGTGGGCTGCTACATCCTGCCTGACTGATACAGTCTGCAAAGGTCTGTACTCCCACCTCTATCGAATAATTCGGATCGGTAATAGAACCGGGGCTGTGTGAAAACCTTGTATTGTACGGACTTTCCGAACACTGCATCGGATCTGTTCCTCTTCCCCCGGATTCCTGCATCATAATCGCCTGTATCGCAGACACATATTCCGGAATGCCATATTGGGATGCGTACTGCTGTATCACCGAAGTATAAGCCAGCACCTCATCACTTAGAGATTCGGAGTTTTCCGAACTACTGCTGAAGGCTGCTCCTGCAATGATTCCTGCAATCAGAATAAATACCAGAAGAAATGCACCGCCTCCGGCAGCAATCCATTTTCCCATTTTTTCAAGAGCTACTACCCCTTTTTGAATCGCTGCTGTAATTCCCTGTACGGATAACTTTGAGCCTTTTCCTGTTACCTGAAGGACTGCTTTTCCACTTTCTGCCGATGCCTGTGCTGACTTTCTTGCCATCTGGGCTGCTCTTGCTTTCTGCATCGCCTGAAGACTTTTTTCCATCTGCTGTTTCTGCATGGATGCCTGTGTCTTTATTTTTTCTTGAGACAGACCGGATACTTTTACCACTCTCGGTGCTGCTTTCACCTGCCGTTTACCATTCTCCTTGGCAAGTGCTGCCTGCTCCGGTTTCAACTTGATTAATTTCTTTCCGCTTTCTGCCCCCTGCTCCATTGCTTCTTCGGCAGCTTTCGCTTCTTCCTGTCTGCTTTTTCTTTCCTTTATCTTCCTGTAGGTCACTCCAGCAAGTTTTTTTCCACCTTGATATGTGGTTTTCCCTATACTTTTTCCTGCCACACTCGCCGCTCTGTACTGTACGGATTCTATTTTTTCAGTTCCATACTGTGTTGGGGATTCTGACTGCCCACTGCTTTTTTCATGTAGTTCCCTTGGCTTTTCTTTTGCTTCCAGAACCGCTGAGCGAACCAGTTCTTTCGGAAGTCGGGCAGCCGGATTTCGAATCTTCGGATTCTTATCCCTTACCCGTTCCTTGATATCTTTCATCCGGTCACCCTCTTTCCGTATCTCTTATCTCATCGGGCAACATCCCGATGTTTCTTTTTTTCCTGCTGTTTCTGCAACTGCTCCACCTGTCTGATTGCCTCATTTACCAGTGGATGTTCGTTGTAATATGGCACAAGTTCCAAGTCTCCCCTGTCTTTTGATGACAACGGTAATGGATATTCCATGTCTGAATAAATTGATTCTGGATCATGAATAGAAAACTCAATAGCCGGACACATATTGGCAGATGTTCTACAATATTTCTGGTACTTTTTATATGCCTCTTCCAGCGTTCTGCATTTTGTATATTCTCCTAAATCATGGAACTCACCGCACTCTGCAGCATAAAAAGTTATCGTTACTTCTTCTTTTTTCTTCATTATGATTCTCCCGGTTTTGTTGTCATTAGTTTATAAAGGTCTGTATTCTTTGGGAACGTATTCTCAAATGGTACGATATTCCCAGAGCAACGGATTAGGCCACTGCCAACCGATACATTTGTAATATAGGACAGTTGGTTTTCGGAAATATTCAAAAGAGCTGCCAATTCTTCCCTGTCTGTACTTGCCTGATTCAAAAGAATCAAAAACTCACTGTTTGCCAACATCAGTCTTGCAGTGTCCGATTTCAGAAGTTCCTCAACATTTTGGGTTAAACCTGTCACGAATCCATTGTATTTTCTGATTCTCTTGTACAGTCGGTAGAAGAAATTTGCACTGTATTCATAGCGGAATAACAGATAGAACTCATCGGCAAATATCCATGTCGTTTTTCCTTCTTTCCAGTTCTGAATTACCCTGTTGAAAATACTGTCTAAGGTAACCAGCATTCCCAGTGGCATAAGCTGTTCCCCCAGTTCCCGGATATCATAATCCATGATCCTGTTCTTCTTATTCACATTGGTCGGCTGTGCAAAGGTGTTCAGGCTTCCATTGATAAAAAGTTCGGATGACAGTGCAAGTCCCCTTGCCTCTTCTTCCGGCTGTAACATCAACTGTCGGTACATATCTTTCAATGTCGGAACTTCTCCGGTATAACCACTTCGGATATAATCCCGGTACACATCTGCAGCACAGCGGTCCAGGATTGACTTTTCTTTTGCTGACAGGTTTCCTGCTCCAACCAACTGTTCAAATACAGACAGAATAAACTCCGATTTTTCAATCAGTGGATTCTTTTCATTGCCGTAGGCTGCGTCCATATCCATTGCATTCAGGTGATTGTCTGATGTCGCAGATACTTTTACAACCTGTCCACCCAGAGCCTCTACTAATTTTGTGAATTCGGACTCCGGATCAAGAATCAGGATATCGTCATCGGTACTCAATGCCAGATGCACAATCTCTTCTTTTGCCGAAAAGCTCTTTCCTGATCCACTGACGCCCAACCGGAAACTGTTTCCATTCATCAGTTTCTTCCGGTCGGCTACCAGAAGGTTCTTGCTGACTGCATTCTGCCCATAATAGATACCGCCCGGCTGCAGGATTTCCTGTGTATGGAACGGGATTAAAACAGCCGTTGATTCCGTTGTCAATGTACGCAGGGCATTGATCTTTCGCAGTCCGTAAGGAAGCACTGTATTGAGTCCGTCCACTTGCTGCCACTTTAATGTTGCCATCTGGCACAGATGCTTTCTTGCTATCGACAATAATAATTCCGTATCGGAATCCAACTGTTTTTTACTGTCTGCCAGATGTACCATTGTCAAAATTCCGAACATCATACGCTGGTCTCTGGTTGTCAGATCATCGAGCATTTCCTTGGTTTCTTTTCTCTGAAGTTCCATATCGTATGGTACGATTGCCGAGAAGTTATTATTAGCGTTCTGCCTTCTCTGCCAGTTGGTCACGTTGGTTTCCACACCAAGCAGTCGGTTCTGGATTTCCCTTACCGCTTCATCCGTAGGGACTGGCAGGATATCAATCGACAATATCAGATTCCGGCTGAAGTCACACAGTTCTGAAATCATGTCATCTTTAACATAACTTGCATAATCCTGCATATACAGGACTCTTCCGTACCTGTCACCGATTTTAAAATGGTCACGTTCAAATTCCATAGAATCCGGACACATCCAGTCCTTGAAACTTGTTCCCTTCTTGGCAAATTGTTTCAGATCAAACGGAAATGCCTGTGGGACATCTCCCTTGAAGAAGTCCCTGAAAATCTGGAGCCGGCTCTCTGCGTCCAGTCCTTCTGCTGTGGACGATAACTTTGCCAGATGTGTTACGATGTCTGTTCCGATACGTGCAAAATAGGTTCTTGCATCGTCAATCGATCTTTTATGTACACTGACAGTCAGATACCGTTCCTGATAGATGCTGTTGTTTGTTCCTGTAATCTTAGACAGGAGCATTTCGTTGTATTCTTCCCGATAGTGGTCCAGTCCATCTTCCTTCATTGGAAGCAGGATTGATTTTTCAAATTCTTCTTTATTGATTCTCCGGTTATTGATGGTAATTTTGGCAGAAATGCCGGAATCCAGTGAATTTAAGAGTTCGGAATAATCCAGAAACATTTCTGTCTTATTGTCCTTACTCGCAATATAATAGTTGATATCTGTAAAACGATATGTTTTTGAGAATTTCGTTCCCTGTTGAAAAATTCCATCCGGCCAGATTCGCTGGATGGGAATTGCCTGTTGGACTGATTTCGGAACTTTGAAGCGTTCCTTATCCATCCGAAGTGCCTGACTTAAGGTTTTAATCAAAGGCATCACTCCTTCCCTTGCGTTTCTTTCTCTGTTTTGCTTCTGCTCTTTGCTCCCGCTCTTTTATGATTTCCGCTCCATCCTT
This sequence comes from Dorea sp. BIOML-A1, assembly GCF_009875615.1. NCBI lineage: Bacteria > Bacillati > Bacillota > Clostridia > Lachnospirales > Lachnospiraceae > Dorea > Dorea sp. BIOML-A1. The sequence goes on along the minus strand of NZ_WWSA01000011.1, from coordinate 8,382 downwards.
TTGATTCTTTTCTCCCAGCGAGATGGTCTCCTGCATGCAGGAGTAGTGGATATCTTCCGACTGAAACACCAGTTTCTTCGGATACAGCAATTCGGATTTGATCACTGCCCATAAAAACTGTTCGGCTGTCATACCATGATATTTGAAAAAGCCACAGGCAGCAAATGGAGTAGCACCAAGCACACACAGCCATCCGGTTATTTCCTGTCCGGTAATTTCACGCATTCCAAAGTAAATTCCGATTGCTGTAAGAATCGCAAGAACAGAACACACACATTGTCTCAGGTCCAGTCCCATAAACATGGATTCCTGATAGTCCCGGATTTCTTTATTCATCTTGACTTCCATAACTTATCGCTCCTTTCCTCTGCTTTGTTTCTTCGTTTTCTGTGGTTTTTCTTTCGGTACTTCTATCCCGGCAAATCTACAGTGTTCTGCAACGCCTTCCGGATCAAATTCCGCAAGTCTTGCTAGATCAAACGCTACCTTCTGATAGGTTGCATATCCTGATCTTCCTGTTTCATTCAACACTTTTCCTAGTTTATGTTCCTTGATAAAATGAAGCATATCCTTGGTAAAATCTCCTGTTATAAAAGCCTCATTTGGCTCTAAGAACTGATAGGGCAGATTAATGGTTACATCTCCAAAATTTTCCCATTCTCTCCCTTCCTTATGGCAGAGTCCTACATATAAATTTCCATTGTTCCGATAAGAGCTCACTCGTATTGCTACTGTCTCACGTCCAAATTCCCAGTTATATCTTAATGTTTTCTTTATATCCATATTTTTAACCTCCAAGTCCCATCATTTCTCTGACAATACGGTCAGATGCCTTAATTGCTCCAACCAGCACCAGTAAATTAAATACCAGTTCTCCGACATAGTTCCACACGATTGTAACTGCACTCAACTCCGTATCTCCGACAGCCGGAGGGCTTGCTGCATAAGCAGAAAAGATAATACATGCCAGTGCAATAATTGCCCCTTCCAGACATACGCCTACATAAGAACGGATAAAGTTCTTTCCAATGGACTGCGTGGGTTCTCCTGCAAATGAGGAAATCGGAATCGGGGCGATTGCCGTATACATATAGATTTTGAACATTCTGCCATACACTGTCAGGATCATTACAAATGACAATACAGTGATCAGCAGACTGCCAAGCAGTGTAACAATCCACAACGGAATGGATTCCAGCATTCCCACGCTCTCAATCTTATCTACAATCTCCGTTGGCAGTTCCGTCACGCTTCCTGCCATACTGGAGCCACTCATTACGGTTGTCACGATTCCCTGCACAATGGAAAACAGTGCCTGCATAAGTTCCATCCCGTATGTAATTGCTCCCTGAGCAAGTGCAAACCGGATAAATGCTTTTAGCACATGTTCCGGCTTTTTCAGATCTGTAAAACTGCCACACGTTTTAATGATTCCGGCTGCGAAAAATAATACCAGTAATCCATAAGCAATGGCTGTCAGTGCATCATTAATATTTACCATAATCCGCCAGATGCCGCCGCCCTTAAAAGTTGCCGGATTTTCGGTCAGCAGAGTCCACAGTTCTGCCATCTTTTCACTCCATGTGGATAGTGCTGAGTTTAGATTCTGTACAATCCAGTTATCACTCAAAAACTCTCACCTCCTTAAACATATTTTTGAATACAGGAGTACCTTCCGGCACTCCTGCTGTTTCCTGATATATTTTTTCAAAGAGGCTTACGCCATAATCAAATCGAGGATTTCTTTGGCGAACGTAATAATTACCCCTCCGGCCAGTGTCAGAAATCCATTTGCCCTCTGGCTTGGATCATGGCTTTTTAAAGACAGACCAACCTGCACAACACCAAATCCAAGCAAAATCAAACCGATCGCACGAATCAGAGAAAAAATAAAGGTAGACAGGTTATTGATAACGGACAACGGATCTCCGGCTGCGAATGCGGTCGTTGCTCCAACCGTTACGGTCAGTACCAGTGCCATATAAAGGCTCATCCACTTTTTCTGTTTTCTCCCCATCGGCATCGGGGTTATCATTTTTTCAGTTGTATTCTTTTTTGTTCTATTTTTTTCTCCTGTGAGAAGTTTCTTCAATACACATCACTCCAATCCATCAAAAAACTGCTATTCACCAAGGATGTCCTCGGTAGACAGCAGTTCGTAATCGTCTAATCTGTTAATGTCAATCTTTAGGTCGTCGTGAGCCAGTGGTGTTTTCGCATAATCATAAGGCGATGCACCACCGTCCTCTGTGTATCTGAAATTCACATGCTTTTTTAAATCATATTTATCGTCCATGATCGGACGCTCCCCACGAATAAACAAAATCGCTTTGCGGTTATCTAAAAGCCGTATTTCATCCGGTGTTAAAAGTTCCCTTCCTGTCTGCTGATAATTCACCGAATAGCTGCCGCTACGCCCTTTTGTCTGTCCGTAGGTATTGGTATCCAATGTCTCTTTTCCCAATAATTCCGAGACATACTTATGTCCTTCTTTTTCATTTCCACCCAGATATAAAAATTCATCGCAGTTGCCGATCAGACTCTCATACGAGTCTTTAAATAAGGCTTTCATCTGTGCAATGTTCTGGATGATGATACTGCAGGAAATCCCTCTGGAACGCATGGTTGCCAGAATCTTGTCAAAATCATCCGGCAAGGCTACGTTTGGCCATTCATCCATAATGCAGTGTACCGGAATCGGAAGCCTTCCTCCGTACTTCCGATCTGCCACATAATACAGTGTCTGAAACAGATTACTGTAAATCATGCCGACCAGATAATTCATGCTGGTGTCTGCATCCGGAATACAGCAAAACAGTGCTACTTTTTTCTCCCCAATACTGTATAAGTCCAGTTCGTCCGTACAGGTCAGGTTGGCGATTTGTTTCAGATTGAACGCTGCCAGACGGACACCAACCGATATCAAAATAGACTTTGCGGTCTTTCCAGTAACAAAATGTCAATAGTTTTTTAATCATTTTTCTCAAAAAGGCAAAAAAATAGAACGTATAGTTTATTTCCATACGCTCTATCTCACATTTCATATTAAATTTTGAATTCTACAAATTTTTTATATTTCGTTGTCAATATGTTTTCTACTCTAACGCCCCTTTTACTTTTTTGTGGGAAATGCACCGCTCCTCCCGATTGGCAAGTGCCTTCACCCTGCCTTCTAACAGAAGTTCCCTTCCTTTTTCATTTCTTGTATACACACAGTCATAATTTCCGATATACGGATGCATGCATTTTGCAAAACGTTCCGCATCCTCCTTCTTTTTCGAAAAACAATTTGGAATGGCATAGAAACCATTCAGTCCTTTGTGTCCCTTCTTTTTCACAAGTATGTAACGCTGGTTGTCGATCACATCAAAAAATTCATTGACACACTGTGCGAACAACGCTTTATCCCTGCCGCTTCCACCGGACAGATAAATAATATGGTTATCCGGTCCGTTTGATTCTGTCTCAACTTTACAGTGTGTTTCTTCCAGAAGCTGTTGCTCCTCTAATGCTTTGCGGATTCCATTTCCAAATGCCTTTAATCTTTTTAGCGGACTTCCCAACATGAAAATTTTCGGGAAACGTATCATAATTCCAGCCAGTCCGGCAGCAATGAAGAAGTAACAGGTTCCGGCCAGGATACCATTTTGGGACGCTGCAGCAACAATACCTGCCCCAATTGCCCCGATCAGACACAGAATTCCTGACAGGATCATTGTAAGAATCGCATCCCAGAAAACAACACTTGTGACAAATTTGTCTTTTACTTCTGTCTCATCCACAATATCCATTTTGTCATAGACTGCAAGTGCACTGTTCCAACGTTCTTTTAACGTATCGCGCTGCCCCGACATTTTCAGCATTTGTCTGTTAATCCTGTCAATATTCGTTTTATTAAATGGCGTTTTAATAACTGACAACCGTTTCATTCCATTTTCAATCGTATTTTCTGTATAATGCAGACCGAGAAAATGTTCCATCCTTCGCTCCAGCATACTGTAATCTTCACTGATCTGATTGTCATCTGCCTTTAGCACTTCGTTCCACGGTCTTAAACAGACTAAATGCCAGATGTTACTTGTTTTTTCCGGATGTTCTTTCATCACACGGATGGCACGCCCTCTCATCTGGTTGCTTAACATAAATGAGCCTACAAAGCTTGCAAGGATCAGGGAATTGATACAAGGAGAATCCCATCCTTCCCCTAACAGCGATTTTGTACCGATCAGCACCTGCATATAGCCTTTTGAGAAAATATCTGTTACCGCCCCTGTGAGAAAATGTGCATTTCCAACCGCTGTCACTTTAAGATAATCTGTTTCAGAAAGATTTCCGATCCTGCTGAATGTAACTTTTCCGCTCATTCCGATCGCCTGCTCTAATGCTTCTCTTGCCTCTGCCGGAATGATCACAATCGTTCCACAAAGCACCCCAAAACGGATTTGTTCGTTTTTCTTTTCATTGTCACGACGGAGCATCTCAAAAAACGGAAGCACTCCAAGTGAGTTAACATCATATTCTGTATTTCCAATTGCTTTTTCATATTCTTTCCGGATGTAATCTGTCAAAACAAGCAGCCTCAAATCCTGACCGGATGCCTCATATTCATGGAACACAATATCACGGATGCTGTTACATTTTCCAAGGGAATTTGTGAGCATTTTTTCCACTGCCGCACTTTTCGTCATGACGACTTTTTTCTTTTCTATCAGACCGTCGGATTTTAAATCAGCAATTAGCAATTCACGATATGTCTTGTCACACAGGTATGAATCCACATCATCATACAAGAATCCCTGTAACAGACGCTCCATCCATTGCACATTCATGTCCGGTAATTTTTTTGCCCCCAAAAGCCTCTGTAATCTGGACGGAATTGCAATATTTTTGCTCTGTAAATAAATCAACAGTGATGCCAGATATGCCGGATTATCCAGAAGCAGATCATCTGAGAGCTGTCCACTGAACCCCTTATGGCTTCTTACGTACGTAAGGAACTGAGTATCCCGCATGATTTTTTCTGTCATTGCTTTACTGCGTTCTTCAAAACGTCTGACTTCCTTCTCTTCTTCTTTTGTTGGATAGTTGAAGTAAACATAATCCTGATGCGGACAGAGGCTTCCCTCTTTTACGAGCTCCGGTATCGTAATCTCTTCATCGATCTCTCCACACATATTCATGTACCGCGTCCACATAGCCGGTGTGGAATCATATGGTGGTGTTGCTGTCAAAGCGATGATTTTAAGGTTATTCACCTGTTTTTTGAATTCTTCTAATGCTTTCCACCATTCACTTCGCAAGTGGTGGCATTCATCCAGACAGAGTACTTCGATCCCAGCCTCTTTCATCGTCCCAACCAGATCAAAACCGCTGTAATCTACTTCCTTTGTCTCTGTTTTCGCCGGGCACTCGTCTGTGCCTGTGCCACTATCCTCACCTGCATCTTCCTGTATTCCCTGAAATCTTGTCATGGCACTGTGTAATGCCTGATAGGTTGCAACCGTGATCGCCTTTGGCTGTTTTAAATTCTGTGAAAGATAATCTTCCCCCTGTATGCCCTCACATAAAAAAGCTTCCTCAATCCTTGCGATCCACTGCTCCCGGATCGTAATGGATGGTGCCAAAATCAGTGCTTTTCCGTTCATCCTGCGGATCAGTTCAATTCCCAATGTCGTTTTCCCGGATCCGGGTGCCGCTACAATATGTATTTTTCCATCTGCCATGTACCTGTCTGCGTGTTCCAAAACCCTTGCCTGATACCTTCTCCATGTTCCTTTAAACTCTAAAATACCTTCGTAATTCATAATCATCCATTTTCCTCTGCTTATTCCACTTTTTCTGTGGTCTGTAACTATTATATACAACTGCCAATTTTCTTACAAGAAAGATTCCGTGTCCAATAAGAAGTATGCCTATGTTGGGATATTTAAATCATTCTGCATCCTCAAAGCAAATGAATTTAAATAGAATTTCAGGTGTGCCTGTGATAAAATATTAATAAGTTTAACAACTGAAATTTGACTGTATCATTTTGTTCATCAAATTTATTATTCATAAGGTGTCTATTTTGATCCTAAGAAGAAATGAATTTTAGGTCTTGTATATTCATCAAACTGATCTTCTGTCTCTGTATCAAATGAACAAGACAAACTGATAGGCGCATCCTGATCATAGAAACGGAAACTCTTATAAAATGTCCCATTTAGAAATTCATCTTTAAATTGTTGTGGAATAGCCTGATAAGATAATATCTCAGGATTAGATACGGATACATTTAAATTCTCAAAAGACTTTTGTAATGTCGCAAAATCTTTTTCTGTCTGCATTAAATTCTCTTCTAAACTCTTATTAATATCCACACCTTCTACATATGAGATATTGATGATAGTACCACTATTATTGACTTGAACATGAACATAACAATCAGTAGCACCTGAATCTCTTAAATATCCCATAACAGTATAACTTGATCTACTACGTGATTCATTTGGATTGTCTGCATGTACTCTTACACATACAGGTTCTAATGCCTTTTTTACTATTTCTACTTGTTTTGCAGAAGCTGCAATTCTTTGATCCATTGCCTGCTTTCCTTTTATATATTGAGGTATATAAGTACCGACTACAATAAGTATTGGGATAACTGCAAAGGCAATGAGTTGTTTTTTTATATCAGGAATAGGGATTCTATAAGCATGTGCCATGTTCTCGGCATTACTTCCTGCTTCAGATAACATATCTATAGATGTAGAGACTGTACTTACTGCACCAGCCACCTGCATAGCACTTCCTATATTCTTTGCAGTATCATTATCACTTTCTTTAAGGAATCGACCAACAGCTTGTGACGCCAAAGCAGCAGATACCTCTTTAGAATAATCTGTTTCTGACTGTTTCACATTTAATCTACCTATAAGAGATTTCCATTTCTTACCGTTCATTCCAAACTTAGGGGCAAGTGCACAGAAACAGAATATAATAACATATATAATGACAAATCCTAATGCAGTAAACATCCCTGTAGGCTGAAAACCTTTGTTTTGGAATACTAAATCATCTATCATCTCTAATGGTACTATTAATGCACATTGTACAAATGAAAAGATGAGTGCAACCACTGCAATCTTTGGATATATACAATATCTTTGAATCATTTTTTTCTCTTTATTGTTAATCATGGATATCACCTCTGTTTCTAGTATAACTTATTTTTATGCAAAAAAAGAGCGATATTTTGCTCTTACTATATTTGTTTCTTAACTAAAAGGAAATTACGAATATTTTGATGTTTAATACCATACTCAAGTTTGATTGTATCATGGTTCATCCTTGACCCGTTAGAGGGCAACGCATTTAATCCGAACAGCTCATTTAAAATAATATTATTCCTTTATAATTCTACAAACTTGAATTTTGTCTGATTACCAATTATCTTTTGTAATTTATAGCTGCATCAAAAAGAATACCAATACACTCAAGAGTATCGTTACTATTCCCATTATGATAAACATCATGGAAGTAAAACTTTTTGAAATTGGTCTATCAACATAGCACTTTTTAGGATTGTTTGGATTATAATAAACTGTCATCTTACTGTTGATAGGCCACAACTGCTCTGCAAGTTGACGCAAATTTGCAATGGATCCAGTTTTTACATGTAGCCAGCCTTTTTCATCTTCATAGACTTCTGATTTCACCGGTACGGGTACTCCAGATATTTGCGTTGTTTTAATTCCACAAAATATTTTCTTTGTTTTATAACAAGTTCCATTCACAAAGTACTCCACGATTGGATACACCCTTCCATTTCCCGGAAACCCATATTGTTTAACAATACCGTCTGTCTGCTTTGTACACAATTGATTCTGTCTTTTTACAATGATATTGAAAGTAACTCCTAGTAAAACCAATATTACACCAAGACCTCCAACTGTCATCAATTCTAACCATGCAATTTGTATTTCTGTCATAGTTTCATCACCTCAAATTCCAGTTTTCTTGATTCTGCAAACTTGAATTTGTAATTACATTCCATACATATTGGCATTCTTTACAATCACTCTATCTCCTTTTTCTAATTGTTCCTTAGAAACTCCTCTTAACCCAAGTCCAACATGTTCTGTTTTATATCCACAACCATTTGATTTTCGTTCTTTTGTATGTATATCGATGTTAGTAATTATAGTCTCTAATACACCTCCATTTGTTTTATAAACACACGCATTTTCTCCTTCTCTACACATTCCTGTTGATATGTTTCCTGTGACAACTGTTCCAACCCCCATAATTGTAAATACATCATCAATAATCAATTCAAAGTCTTCTTTTAAACATAATGGAACATCTAATCTGTTCATATACTCTTTTTCTCGCTCTTTTTTG
>NZ_WWSA01000010.1:0-81893 GCF_009875615.1 Dorea sp. BIOML-A1 | reverse complement strand
GACGGAACCTGAACAGGAACGGCTTCCTACTTTTTATGCAGGTCCGGGTCGTCGTGCCTTTCTGAATTAAATCCCAATTACCCTAAATACACAACCTTATCTTCCGGCTCTGCGGCTGGTTCCATATCGATCAGATACAATACCGGCTGTTTGTTTCCAAAGGAACTTACTGCCTCGTACTCGAATCTTGCACGGATCTGCATCCAGGATTTTGTCTTTGCATCAATTTTCATTTCTGCCTTACATGGATATCCGTAATAACGTACATCGTCCGCACAGCAGGTCATGATCTCTCTGACCGGAACAAACATATTGTCCGGCATCCCCTTCGGCCGAAAGATCTGTCCTTTAAAATCAATCTCTTTATGAAGATATAATTCCGGATGATCATATGCATCCACATACCATACTCCAAAGTCAACATCGTCCAGCACAATCTTATCACCTTTTACGTCATATGGAAGATCTTCTTCAGACGGTTCTATGATCTTACCCTGCATATCTTCAAAAAGGAGCTGTGCCATCGGGTTCTGCACTTTCAGTGCCCGTCTGAATCCTGATCTGTTAACGCCGTCTGCACAGCGGTTTACAACGATCAGTTCTGATTCTGTCAGCTGTTCCATCAGCATATTTCTCATATTCATCAGATACATATCCAATGTCATACCATTAACGGTTGAATATACGCCCTGTAGCTCGAAGCTTCTTGGATATCTGATCGAAAGCAGATCTTCCAGTTTCCACATCCCGTTATATTCAATAACGATCTGTGCCGGATGATAATTTCTTTCACAGTTTTTGAAAAATACAGTGTTCAGCTGTTCGAATTCTTCGATTTTCAGAACTGCCATATTCTTTTCTTTCAAATATTCTTCCGGATACTCTTCTTCTCCTTCTTCACAGAGAAGCAGCAGTGTAAGTCCCGGTTCGATCCATTCCTGTTCCATCAGGGTATCTTTTATCATGGTTGTTTTACCACTGTCTAAGAATCCCGTGACGATAAACATAGGTGTTGCCATACCCGCACCTCTTTCCTTTTTTCTATTTCCTGTCTTATACGTGGAATAACTTCAGAAGTTCTTCTTCCTTCAGATCTGTTCCGATTACGCAGATGCGTCCTGTATAATCCGGCTGACCTTCTCTTACTTCGTATTCTTCCGGTACTAAATCAAACTGTTTCCATCCTCCGTCTGTCATCTGAATGATACCTTTTGAACGAAGGATTGTTCCATACGAAGTGGTCTCCGACAACGCTTTCAGCAGATAATCTAATTCTTCTTCTGTATATTTATGAACAGTCTCTTTGCCCCAGCTTGTAAACACATCATCTGCATGATGATGGTGGTGATCATGGTCATGATCATGTCCGCAGCAACAGTCATGAGCGTGGTCATGGTGGTCATGATCGTGATGATCGTGATGATCGTGGTCACAGCAGTGATCATGGTCATGGTCGTGATGATCATGATCACAGCAGTCATGGTCGTGGTGATCTCCATGTTCTTCAAACAGGCTCTCAATCTCAGCTCCCTTTGTCAGTGCATGGCTGATTGCTTCTCTTCCAAGTTCATCCCATGGAGTGGAGATGATGGTTGCTTCTGCATTTTCCTCACGAAGTGTGTGCACGCACTCTTCTACCTTTTCATCAGTCATCATCTGTGTACGGCTCACAACAATTGTAGATGCATGCTCTACCTGATCTTTGAAGAATTCTCCAAAGTTCTTCATGTACATCTTCGCTTTTTTACCATCTACAACAGTGATTCTTCCATCGATCTCGATATCTGCATCTTTCTCTACTGCCTCGATTGCTCTGGCTACATCGGATAATTTACCTACTCCCGACGGCTCGATGATAACACGATCCGGATGATACTCGTCCAGTACTTTTACCAGTGCTTTGCTGAAATCACCTACCAGGGTGCAGCAGATACATCCTGAGTTCATCTCTGTAATCTCGATTCCTGCATCTTTCAGGAATCCTCCATCAATACCGATCTCACCAAATTCATTTTCAATCAATACAAGTTTCTCTCCTGCCCATACGTCGCTGAGCAGCTTTTTGATAAATGTAGTTTTTCCTGCTCCGAGGAATCCTGAAATAATATCTACTTTTGTCATCTTTATTGCCTCTTTTCTATCTATTTTCAAACATTAATAAAAGTCCCGACACATATATTATCACAAACAGCTGGGGGTTGCCAGTCCCTCAATTCTATTATTTTTCTCAACTTTCTATAAATCATCCATAAAAATTCTTCCAAATACATAAAACAAAAGAGATATCTGTACACATCACTTTGGTACAGATACCTCTTTTCATTTTTATGCTTCTTCCTATAACAATCCGCCGATTGACAGGAACAATGGTGCGAACACCAGTGATACAACTGTCATCAATTTGATCAGGATGTTGATGGAAGGTCCTGATGTATCTTTGAATGGATCACCAACAGTGTCTCCGACTACAGCTGCTTTATGAGCTTCACTTCCTTTTCCACCGTGGTTACCGTCTTCAATATATTTCTTAGCATTATCCCATGCTCCACCTGCATTAGACATGAAGATTGCCATCATAACACCTGTTACAAGTGCTCCTGCAAGAAGTCCGCCAAGCGCAGAAGGTCCAAGAAGGATTCCGACTACCAGCGGTGCAAGTACTGCCATGACACCAGGAACCAGCATTTCTTTTAATGCTGCTGTTGTTGAGATTGCAACGCATGACTTGTAATCTGGTTTTTCTGTACCCTTCATGATTCCAGGCATTGTCTTGAACTGACGTCTTACTTCTTCGATCATCTGGTATGCTGCTCTTGATACAGATGACATTGTCATAGCTGAGAATAAGAATGGAAGCATTCCACCGATCAGCATTCCGATAATTACACGTGAGTCAAGGATATCAATTGTCTTCAAATGTACTGCCTCTGCATAAGATACGAACAGGGCAAGTGCTGTCAGGGCTGCGGATCCGATAGCGAAACCTTTACCCATAGCTGCTGTTGTATTACCAACGGCATCCAGTTTATCAGTGATCTGACGGACATGTGGATCCAGCTCAGACATCTCTGCAATACCACCGGCATTGTCAGCGATTGGTCCGTAAGCATCTACAGCTACTGTAATAGCGGTTGTAGAAAGCATTCCTACAGCAGCAAGTGCGATACCGTAAAGTCCGCATGTCTGGTATGCAACAAAGATACCGACACAGATCAGAAGAATCGGAATTGCTGTAGACTTCATACCTACTGCAAGACCACTGATGATGGTTGTTGCAGATCCCGTCTCTGACTGTTCTGCAATTTCTTTCACTGATTTGTAGTCTCCGGATGTATATACTTCTGTGATGATACCGATCAGAAGTCCCACGATCAGACCGGCTACGATAGCAATCGCTGCTTTAAAATCTCCAAAGAATACTTTACTGAATACGCAAGATACGATCAGTACCAATACACTTGCTACATAAGAACCTGTCTTTAATGCTTTATGTGGATTGGAATTCTCGTCACCCTTTACAAAAAATGTTCCGAGGATAGAAGCTACAAGTCCAAGTCCTGCGATCAGGAGTGGGAAGATAGCTCCCTCAGCTTTATAATATACGATTCCAAGTGTCAGTGCCGATACAAGTGCGCCTACATAAGACTCAAAAAGGTCTGCTCCCATACCTGCAACATCACCTACGTTATCCCCTACATTATCGGCGATAACAGCCGGGTTACGCGGATCATCTTCCGGAATACCTGCTTCTACCTTACCAACAAGATCGGCTCCTACATCGGCAGCTTTTGTGTAGATACCACCACCAACACGTGCAAACAGAGCAATGGAAGAAGCTCCTAAACTAAAGCCTGTAATAATATCAACATTTTTAGTCAGGATGTAAATGATGCTGACACCAAATACACCAAAACCGGCTACACACATACCCATTACAGCTCCACCGGAGAATGCAATCGAGAGTGCTTTGTTCATTCCTTTTTCTTTTGCTGCATTCGCAGTTCTTACATTTGCCTTTGTAGCAACTTTCATCCCGCAGAAACCTGCAAGCGTTGAGAATAAAGCTCCTACTACAAAGCATACAGCAGTAATCCAGTTACCGATTCCGAATCCAATGAGTACGAATAATACCGCAACGAAAATAACCAGAATCTTGTACTCTGCCGTCAGAAATGCCTGCGCACCATCACTGATCGCTGCGGCGATTTCTTTCATTCTGTCGTTTCCGGCATCCTGTCTTCCTACTCTTGCTGCCAGATAAGCTGCAAAGAGCAGTCCAAGGATTCCAAATACCGGAACGAGATACAATAACATTTCCATAATTTTTCTCCTTCCGTCCGGCTTTCTCAACTTTATACCGGACAGATGTATTTTAACATATTCTTGTCTTTTTATGGCGGTTTTTTTTATTTTTGTATGTTATTCCGATTTTTTTCTGTATATTGTCCAAAATGCCGACTATTCATTGATTATTTATAATCTATTTTTACCAATACCAGTCCGTTTGGCAATGCTGTGGCCCCTTCTGAAGTATGGACTTTGGCTTCCAGAATCTCTTTTACTTTTTCTGGAGTATAGAACCCTCTGCCGACCCGGATCAGGACACCTGCGATAATGCGGACCATGTTGTACAAAAATCCATTTCCTGTGATTCTCAGCACAATCTCATCATCTTTTTTTTCAATCGTCAGATCATATACTGTTCTCACTGTATCCTGTGTATTGGTTCGGATATTACAAAAACTCACAAAATCATGCGCTCCGATCAGATATTTGGCTCCTTCTCTCATTGCACCGATATCCAGCGGAAACGATACAAATGTACAATATCGTGTCTTTAATGGATTCGGCATCTGTGCATTGTAAATATGGTACTCATATGTTTTAGAAATATTATCCTGATATCTCGGATGCCAGTCAAGCGGCACTTCATCTGACTTTACTACCACAATATCTTCCGGAAGCCTCTGATTTAATGCATAGGAAAATCTTTCCGGCGGAATCGGAGATTCTGTATCAAATACTGCCACATTGCCAAGCGCATGCACTCCGGAATCCGTACGGCTTGCCCCGATAACCCGGATGTCTTCTCTAGTAAGTCTGTTTAACGCTTTATTCAGTTTTTCTTCTATTGTAATTCCATTCGGCTGGATCTGCCAGCCGCAGTAATTCGTCCCGTCATATGCTACAAAGATTCTGATTCTTCTCATGATATTTTTCTTTCCTTTCACGTGATTATATCCCGGAATAAATCAGGGACGGAGTTTTCCCCGTCCCATTTTCTGATGCATAACTGTCGCTTATCCTCTAAAATATCCATATATGCAGTGGTACAAATCTTCCGATTAAAACAACGAGAACCACATACGCAATTACAGTAATATAAGCTATTCTGTCTTTCCTGCAGTATTTTAACGGCTTCATCTTCGTACGTCCCTCACCACCATGGTAACATCTTGCCTCCATTGCCATCGCCAGATCATTCGCTCTCCGGAACGCAGACACAAACAAAGGAACCAAAATCGGAATCATACTCTTCGCTTTCTGAATCATATTGCCGCTTTCCAGATCGGCACCTCTTGCGATCTGCGCTTTCATGATCTTATCCGTCTCTTCCAGAAGGATCGGGATGAAGCGGAGTGCGATTGACATGATCATTGCAATCTCATGTACTGGAACACGAATCTTGTTCAGTGGTCCGAGTAATTCTTCAATTCCATCTGTCAGTTCATTCGGGGTCGTTGTAAATGTCATAAGTGACGAACCGATGATCAGATAGATCAGCCGGATTGCCATATATACCGCTGTCCTGAGACCGCCTTCTGTGATCGTGAAAATCCATGCATGGAACAACACTGCTCCATCCCTCGTCAGAAATAAGTTGAACAACACCGTGATCATCAAAAGCATGATGACCGGTTTTAACCCTCTTACAATAAAAGAAAACGGTACTTTTGATATCCTGATAACAAGGATCAGAAACAACGTCGTCATCACGTATCCCGGAATACTGTTGAATAAAAACAGTGAGATCAGGTAGAGCAGCGTTCCCACCAGCTTTACTCTTGGATCCAATCTGTGTAACACACTCTTTGCCGGATAATATTGTCCGATTGTTATATCTCTTATCATATCTTCTTCTCCAGTGCCCGCATAATCTCATCTGTTGCTTCTTCCACAGTCGTCACATTTACCTTTACTGGTAAACCTTTTTCTTTCAGGTCGTGCATGATATATGTTACCTGCGGAGCTGCAAGGCCAATCTTCTCCAACTCCTGATAATGCGCAAACACCTCTTTCGGTGTGCCATTATACATCACTGCCCCCTTGTTCATCACAACGATCCGATCCGCATATCTCGCAATGTCTTCCATGCTATGCGACACCAGAATCACTGTCATATCGCTCTGCTTATGAAGATATGCGATCTGATCCAGAATATCATCTCTGCCCTTCGGATCAAGCCCCGCCGTCGGCTCATCAAGAACCAGGACCTTGGGATGCATTGCCAGAACTCCGGCAATCGCTACTCTTCGTTTCTGTCCGCCCGAGAGCTCAAATGGAGAAGATTTATAATATTTTTCTTTTAACCCTACCAGTTTCAATGCCTCTAGCGCACGCTTTTCACACTCTTCTTTGCTCAGTCCCTGATTCTTCGGACCAAAACACACATCTGTCAGTACATCGATCTCGAACAACTGGTACTCCGGATACTGAAATACCAGTCCGACCTGATTACGGAGTGCACGCATATCATACCCATTTTGGTAAATGTTTTCTCCATTATAATATAATGCACCATCTGTTGCCTTTACCAGGCCGTTCAAATGTTGGATCAGTGTCGACTTTCCTGATCCAGTATGCCCGATGATCCCCACAAATTCTCCATGTGGGATTTCCAGACAAATGTCTCTGAGTGCATGTTTTTCATATGCAGTCCCGGGACTGTATATATAATTCAAATGTTCTATCTTAATTGCAATGTCTGTCATTTCTTCTCACCATTTTCACTTGTCAAACGTTCCACTGCCTCTACCAGTTCTTCTTTTCTCAGAATCCCTTTCGGAATATCCAGTCCGCGTTTTCTGAGTTCATCTGCCAGAATCGTCACTTGCGGCACATCCAGCCGGTAACTCTTTAATTCATCTACTTTGGAGAATATCTCTTTCGGTGAGCCTTCCATCACGACTTTTCCGTGATCCATCACGAATATCTTATCTGCATCTACTACTTCTTCCATGTAATGTGTGATCAGTATCACAGTGACCTTCTTCTGCTTTCTGAGTTTATGAACCGTCTTTAAGACTTCTCTCCTTCCAACCGGGTCAAGCATTGCAGTCGGCTCATCCATAACGATGCATTTCGGTTCCATTGCCACGACACCGGCGATTGCTACTCTCTGTTTTTGTCCTCCGGAAAGCTTATTCGGAGAATGATGCCGGTATTCGATCATCCCAACAGCTTTCAGACTTTCTTCCACCCGCTGCCAGATCTCATCCGTCGGAACGCCCAGGTTCTCCGGACCAAACCCCACATCTTCTTCTACTACAGTGCCAATGATCTGATTGTCCGGATTCTGAAATACCATTCCCGCCGACTGTCTTACATTCCAAAGTTCATCCGGATTACTCGTATTCTTTCCATCTACCCATACGGAACCTTCTGTTGGCATCAGAATTGCATTCAGATGCTTGGCAAGAGTTGATTTTCCGGAACCATTATGTCCGAGAATTGCTATAAACTGCCCTTCTTTTGCTTCAATATCTACTTCATCAATAGCACGCGATGTTCCAATCACATTGCCTTCTTCATCACGTTTTTCATATTCATATACCAATTTTTCTGTCTGGATCATTTCCATCTGTCGTTTTCCTCCGCGTCATATGTGTTGGAAATTTACATACAGCGATCAGACGTATCTGATCGCTGTATGCCTGATTGCTATGATTCTGCCATCTTATACCTGTACGGTTACTATCTGCCGCCGTTTTATGCTTTCTCCGGTTCCAGATACTCTGTTCCCATTGTATCAACAGTTACCTTCTTCATCTTCTGTTCATCCAGTGGTCTGTCGCTGTAATCTGTATCTGTCTCAGCGATCTTATTCACAATATCCATGCCTTCGATGATCTTACCAAATGCAGCATATGAGCCATCCAGATGTGGTGCTGCTTTATGCATAATAAAGAACTGTGAACCTGCTGAATCCGGATGCATTGCCCTTGCCATAGAAAGCACTCCTTCTGTATGTGCAAGTTCATTTGCAAAACCATTCTGAGCAAATTCCCCTTTGATCGAATATCCCGGACCACCCATTCCGGTTCCGTCCGGGCATCCGCCCTGGATCATGAATCCATTAATAACACGGTGGAAGATCAGTCCGTCATAATACCCTTTTTTCACCAGGGAAACGAAATTATTTACTGTATTCGGTGCAACTTCCGGATACAGTTCTGCTTTCATAATATCTCCGTTTTCCATCTCAATTGTAACGATTGGATTTGCCATTCTATTTTCCCCTTTTCTTTCTTAATTTAACTACTTTTTTAAAAAGCGCCGGCAAAAACCGACGCTTTCATTTTAGCGGATAAATCGTTATCCGTAAAGACTTCCATATGATTTTTATGGATTATTCACTTTTTCCAAAATAATATCCTTCAAAATTATACTTGAATACACGGTAAATGAATTCTTCATAATCCATCTTATATGTTGCGATCGCCTTATGATCCGCATCATATTCCGTAAACGTTCCTTTCAATCCGGAATCTGCAAGCACGTGATCCCCAATATCCTGTGCGCTGCTGACATATCCGGAATATGGAACCTTAAATGAATCCACAAGTTCAAATGTTCCTTCGTTTTCGTCTACCAGATATTTATAATATTTGGAATTCTTTCCGTCCACTGCCGAACTGGTCTTAAGTCCGATGGAAGACCAGTCATAATCCGGTCTTGTCTCGCTGATTCCGATATTATTATTAAACATATACAGATAATACTGCCCGTCTGCAAGGCTTTCATCCGTCTCATATGTAATCGTATGCTGACCGCCCTGAATTATAAAATCGCCTTTTTTATTCAGTACACAACTGACATAAGATGTATCTTCCCAGAAATCCTTCTCACCGATCATGTAAGCAATCGACGGTTCATCATAAAGGTTGTCCACTTTAATGATCGTAGACGTCTCTCTGGAGCTTAACAGCACTGATCCATTTCCCATATACTGGATCGTATTAATATGCATCCAGTCCAGCTCATCCGAGGAATTCTTCACACAGGTCTTCTTATAATCACCAAACAGGTCTCCCAGATCCAGTACCTCTGTCACTTCACCTGAATTCACATCCAGCTTCAACACGATATCCTCCACACTGTCCTGTGTGGTATCCGTTGCCAGGATCAGCATATTGCCATTTTCATCAAATACATAATCATGATGCAGACTGTAATCACCAAGATTATACACCTTTGTCACCTGTCCGAGACGGTTCACCTGTGCCATCCTCTTCTCAGAAATACTGTAATACATGAAGTTATCATCAAAAAGCAGCCTGTTGCTTCTGTAACCCAGAAGCGGCACCTCACCTCTTAGCACTCCGCTGTTATCATAATAATACATGAAATCCATAGAACTGCTGTCATTACCTAATATCACATATAGTCCGTCTTCCAGCTGTTCCACACTCTGTTTTATATCGGTATCAAGCTGTACCTTTTCCTCTCCGTACAGACTTCCCATTTCGTATACGATTTCCTTTGTATTTGTAGACCCATCTTCGTTTGTCACATAAAAGGTAATTGTATTCTCCGTATCCGGGATCAGGCCAATCACCTGGAATTCATGTTCTGTCTGATATTCCTCATCCTGATATACATCTCTGCTGAAATCAGAAATGCCATCGTCTTTAACATGGATCGTGTAGGATACCTTTACCGCTGCATCCGTTTTAAAATATACATACAGTGACTGTGTATTGGTTCCGAATGGATTATATTCAATCAGCATATTGTTCAGATTATAATCCTGTGACTCTTTCTTTTTCTCTAATTTTTCCGCAACTTTTTTCTGTTCTTCTTCTTTATAGGTCAGCTTGATCTTTTCGTAGATCTTTTTCTGTTCTGCATTCATTACATTTTTTTCGTTATCCGATTTTTTCAGTTCTTTTTTCCCATCTGATTCTGAAGTTTTCTCTGTTTTTGTTGTATTGTCTGCTTTTGTGCACGCTGTCATTCCTATTGCAAGTATCATAGCTAATATTCCTGCAGTCATGATTCGCTTTTTCACTTTTTCTGTCCCACCTTTTCTTTTATTCTTTTACGATTATGAATAATTATAATTCAAAAATATGTAAAAAATATGAACCTTGGTCATTTTAATTCTTTTTCTGCTCTTTTATCTCATAAATTACGATTCCACCTTTTTCTTCACACCCGGTTTTCCACAAATCGTTCAGGTTCAAACGGACTTTTTCCCCATAAGTAGCCACATCAATCCATGTTTCATGCTTCTCTTTTTCATATCCGACCACCAGGAACCAGTGCCAGATAAAATCTTTGTATTTTTCAGTATTCAAATGACGGAGCATCAGATATGGAACCGGAAGTTCTTTATCAATCTGTCCGCATATAATACGTTCTGCCTCGTCTGCATCTCCTGTTCCGTCGAATTTTTCCATATGGATCTGGTAATCTGTTCCACATCTTTTATTCACGTCTGAAATATATTTTTCCAATCCCCCGATGTACCACTCAGGCTTTTTCACTCCCTGAACTCTCGGCCGTATATACGGCTTCATAAGCTGGCTGAATTTTTTATAGGCTTCTTTATCCATCTGTTCCAGATCAAATGGATATAGTTCTTTCATTCCTTTGTATTTTGCCAGATAGATGCAGCTGTCACAGGCCGTTGCTGCCCCGCATCCTCCGACATTCATAACAATATTGGTAAACCAGTCCTGATTTCCGCCAAATTCTCCATCAATCATAAAATAATCCAGTTCTTTTTTCATCTTTTATTCACCTGTCCTGTTTTCTTCTAAATGTTATTCTAACACAATTCTTCCCAAATACGAATAGACAACACAAAAAGCAGGAACTACAACTTCTCTGTAATTCCCGCTCCGTATAGATATTTTTATTGTTTAAATATATTGATTATAAACTTCTGGACATCTCTTCGCAGACTTTCATTGCTTCGATGATAGAACTTCTGAATCCAAGTTCTTCTAATGTACGAACAGCTTCAATTGTTGTTCCTGCCGGTGAGCAAACCATATCTTTTAATTCTCCAGGATGTTTTCCTGTATCCAGAACCATCTTTGCGCTTCCGAGAACTGCCTGTGCAGCAAACTGATAAGCCTGTTTTCTTGGCATTCCGCCTGAAACTGCTGCGTCTGCCATAGCTTCGATCAGCATAAATACATATGCCGGTGAGCTTCCGCTTACTGCTGTCACAACATCCATCAGACGCTCCGGAACGATCTCTGCGCGGCTGAAGCTTTCCAGAAGACTCTTTACATATGCGATCTCATCTTCTGTAAGGTGCTCATTCGGGCAAACGGCTGTCATACCTTCTCCAACCATAGCCGGTGTGTTAGGCATTGTACGGACAATCTTTACTTCTTTTCCAAACTGTTCTTCAAGCCATGCAAGTGTCTTACCAGGTGCAATTGTAATGATAATCTGGTTGTCTGTTACTACATCTTTGATATCTGCAATTACGCTTGCATAGAACTGAGGTTTTACAGAGAGGATAATTGTCTCTGCTTTTGAAGCAACTTCTTTATTATCTGCTGTTACATTGATTCCATATTCTTTCTGCGCTCTTTCTCTTCCAGGTGCAAAAAGATCTGCTCCGATGATCTCTTCTGCCGGAATTACATTATTCTTAATAATTCCACCCATGATTGCTGATGCCATGTTACCTGTACCAATAAATCCTAATTTCATCCTTAATTACCTTCCTTTTCCAATATGATATTGTCTTATTAATTGTTCCAGCGCATGAATGATGATTTGTAATGGATATTCTTCATGTGCTATTTGTATACGTTTTTTTAATTTGTATACAAATCATTTCTACTGTGACTATAACACTCCTTTTCAAAAAAGTCAACACATAACCTTGAATTTTCTTTAAAAACACGTTATAATTTGTATACAAATATAAAAGATGTATACTTTTATCTTCACATCCATTTTTCTGGGACGTATACCAAAAGGGGGAATCCGACATGGCAGAAAAGAGTCCGTCTCTTGCCACACAGGCTTATGAGACAATCAAAGAAAATATTATGAATCTTACCTATCCTCCGGGCATGGTTCTCACCGAAGCCATGCTCACCAAAGAACTGGGGATGAGCCGCAGCCCGGTCCGTACTGCGATCCAGATGCTGCAGGTCGAAGGGCTGATCGTTTCTGATTATTATAAATCTATGACGGTGAAAGAAATTACAGAGAAAGATATCAATGAAATCTATCAGTTAAGAGAATTATTAGAGGGCCCGGCTTTTCACCTTATCTTTACGTCAGGCCGGTATGAGGAATATTCTTACCGCATAGAGGAAAAGATCGTGCGCATGTGCGCCGTTGCCGGTGATCTGTACGAATGGGAAATTGCGGATACCGCAATGCATATGGAGATTATCAGTATTCTGGATAATGAACGGATTAACCGGATCTATGAAAATAATCTGTCTGAGCTCATCCGTATCGGACAATATTCCATCCGTAACGGAATGGGAATTCCAAAGACAAATGAAAATCTCAAGAAAATGGTTGCATATATGCGGAAAGGAAATTATGAAAAGGCGTTTGAAATACTGAAAAATGATCATTTCGGTACCGGACGCAACACTGCTTTGAAAATGCATTGATCTACAGAACAAGAACCTGCCATTGGCAGGTTCTGTGTATTTATTATCTTTTTATCTTTTAAAATGTTCCAGCATGACCGGCATACATTTTTTCGAATACTCTCTCAGTGAATACTCTCCCTTATTCAGACACCAGTCCGAAACCAGCGCCCTTTCGCACATGGAATAATATCTGACCAGATCGCTCACCGAGACTTCATCCGATATCTCGCCACGCTTTTGTCCTTCATCGATCACACTGCTGATCAGCTTATAATATGTCCGGTTCTGATCCAGCAATGATCTGTGTCCCTGTGCCACAAGCTGTGTAGAATACAGAGATGCCAGAAGATCAATGTTGATCTTTTCTTCTATCATAGAATGTGCTTCATAATTCAGATACAGTAACTTATCATAACTGTTCATATCCGGATCCATTTTCTCTTTCAATATTTCATAATTATCATCCAGGATCATAGACAATGTATTCAAAAGCTCGTCCTTTGTATTAAAGTAATAATAGAAGGAACCCTTGGATGTTCCGGACAGATCAATGATATCATCCACCGTTGTTCCATTATATCCTTTTTCATAGAACAGCTGCCACGCCGCAGCTACAATTCTTCCTTTTACGCTCTTTTGATTTTCAGTTTCTATCGTCATTTTTCTTCTCCTTGTCCACCCTCATCTTGAATACTTCCAGTATAACATATGTATCTTTCAAGTGTATATACCGAATCACTTTTCCCATCCTGTAAACTTAATATTTCACTTCAAAACTGCTTTCCGTTTCTGTTTCCTTCTCTTCTGTATCGATCCAGTCGATCTGGATAAACTGATTCCTGTTCAGTCCTTTCATCAGTTCGAAGATCATTGCCTCTCTTCCCTGTACTTCCATCACTACGGTTCCGTCATATTCATTTTTCACCCATCCGGTCAGATTCATTGATCTTGCCAGATATTTGGCAGTATAACGAAAACCTACTCCCTGCACTCTTCCGTGAAATATCATGTGTTTTCTTACATCAGCCATCTCATCTTCTCCTAAACTATTAGAAACACGCTCTGCTCGTTGTTCGCGTAAATAAGAATCAGGGTACTGCTTTTGCACAACACCCTGGATATCTTCTGCTATATGATCTGTCTTTATGATTCATTCCTGTTCAAAAATCTTATTCACCAGTCTGGTATATTCTTCATAAGCCTCTACACCTTCAAACGACTCCTTCAATGCATCCCGGATCCCAATATAATACCAGCCGATAATCCCTTTGTCCTTCATTCTGAAACGGTTCCACAATTCTTCTCCGTATACCGGATAATCTCTGTCAATATCCCTCATATTCGAAAGTTTGTCTGCAAGTCCTACCATCTGCACTTCTTTTGGTGCAGTACGGATATGCTCGATCGTTGCTGATTTCCGTTCCATCCATGTCTTGGATTTGTCTTCGCTTTCCTGTGCCACAATTCCCGCTACCCGTTCTGAAAATTCTTCTGCCAGAAGCTCTCTTGATACTCCTGCACAATCTTCTATTGTATCATGAAGAACCGCTGCACTGATGATCTCCTTGTCCTTCGTCATCGTTGAGACAATATCTCCCACTTCGATCGGATGCACAATATATGGTCTGCTTGTCCCTTTCCTGAACTGTCCTGCATGTGCTCTCGTGGCAAATTCAATTGCCTTATTAATCATAATGGTACCTCTCTTTTATCACGTCTGGCTTTTGGAACCAATCTTCTACGGTCCGACTGGTTATTGTTATATAAATAATATCACCTAACACTTTAAATGACAATGATTTCAGTATATAATAGAAGAAAAGTTAATTGATCAGGGGAGAAAAATTATGGAACAAAAGACTATTTTAATCACAGGGGCTTCCCGGGGTATCGGGAAAAGCATTGCTTTACGATTTGCATCGCGCGGATATCACACATTTTTAAATTGTTCTTCTTCTGTAGATGAACTGAAAAAGCTCCGCGCCTATATCCGCAAAAAATACCACACACCTTGCACGATCGTTGTCGGGGATGTCGGCAATCCTGACCATGTAAGAGCCATATATAACCGTATCTATCATGACTGTTCGCACCTTGATGTTCTTGTGAACAATGCCGGAATTTCTCATATCAATCTCTTATCCGATATGACAGATGAAGACTGGAATCATATTATTCAGACCAATCTTTCTTCTGTATTTTATTGTTGCCGGCAGGCCATCCCTCCGATGGTATCAAAGCGTTCCGGTAAGATCATCAACATTTCTTCAATGTGGGGGCTCTCGGGTGCTTCCTGCGAAGTTGCATACTCCGCATCCAAATCTGGTATCAACGGATTCACAAAAGCTCTGGCGAAAGAACTCGCACCAAGTAATGTCCAGGTGAATGCAATTGCATGCGGTGTCATTGATACTTCTATGAACGATCAGCTCACACCGGAAGAACGAAAAGCCCTGGAAGATGAAATTCCTGCCGGACGTTACGGAACTCCTAAGGAAATTGCCCAGATGGTATGGAATATTGTACA
Organism: Dorea sp. BIOML-A1; assembly: GCF_009875615.1. NCBI lineage: Bacteria > Bacillati > Bacillota > Clostridia > Lachnospirales > Lachnospiraceae > Dorea > Dorea sp. BIOML-A1. The sequence goes on along the minus strand of NZ_WWSA01000010.1, from coordinate 66,503 downwards.
TGCTCCGGAATATATGACCGGACAGATCATCGGGGTTGACGGAGGCTTTTTATAAAACTCTTTATCTTTTTAAATATGTGGAGCTGCCGCAAAAACAGATTGTTTATCTACTTTTGCGGCAGCTCCATATATTTTCCATATGATTATAACACTGTCGGATTACTCTATATCAAGTTCTACCGGACAATGATCCGATCCCATGATCTCCGTGTGAATGACGGCATCTTTCAAACGTGGCTGCAGGCTCTCTGATACACAGAAATAATCAATACGCCACCCTGCATTCTTCTTTCTTGCGCTGAATCTGTAGGACCACCATGAGTATATTCCTTCCTTTTCCGGATAGAAGTAGCGGAACGTATCAATAAATCCCGCATTTAAAAGATCTGTAAATTTCCCACGTTCTTCATCTGTGAATCCTGCATTTTTACGGTTTGTCTTTGGGTTTTTCAAGTCTATTTCTTTGTGTGCTACATTTAAATCCCCACAAAAAATGACCGGTTTCTTCTTTTCCAATTCTTTTAGATAAGTAAGGAATGCATCTTCCCACTGCATTCTGTAATCCAGTCTTGCAAGCTCACTCTGTGAATTCGGTGTATACACAGTAATGAAATAGAATTCCTCAAATTCCAGCGTGATCACCCGGCCCTCTTTGTCATGTTCTTCGATTCCCAGACCATAACTTACTGATACCGGTTCTTTCTTTGTAAAAATCCCGGTACCCGAATATCCCTTCTTCTCTGCATAATTCCAATACTGATGATATCCGGGCATATCCAGTTCTAACTGTCCTGCCTGCATCTTTGATTCCTGAATACAGAAAATATCTGCATCTAATTCATTAAAAACATCCATAAATCCCTTCTGTACACACGCACGGATTCCATTGACGTTCCACGATATAAACTTCATATATTCCTCCCGGCTTTTTCCTGTCCTTTTTTTGCGGACAGTACTTTTACTTTTTCTGACATATATCTTATCTGTTTTATTCTATTCTTAATAATATACTTTTCTTAAGAATAATCCCCTTGCTGGAGCTAGAAATCCTGCAAGGCTTCTGTCCTCTGCCGCAATTACGACCGGAAGCATGGACGCATCCCTCTTGCCTGCACCTATCTCCAGAAGCGTTCCCGTCAGGATTCTTACCATGTGATATAGGAAACCGGTACCATAATAAGTAATTCTTACCTTTTCCCCGCTCCTGACGATCTTAATATTCGTAATCTTCCGAACCGGATCTTTACATTCCTTGTCATCTGTAAAGCTGGTAAAGTTCTTCGGTCCGATCAGATATCTGGTCGCATCACGCATTGCTTCGATATCCAGTTTTTCTGGATAATGATAACAATATCTTCTTGAAAATACATCCGGCTTTTCACGGCAATCGATGTAATATTCATATTTCTTACCTTTCGCACTTTTGCGCGCATGGAATCCATTCTTTGCCAGTTCTACTTTCACAATACGGATATCTTCCGGAAGATATCTGTTCAGCGAATCTTTCAGTTCTTTCGTATCGTACAACTTAGACAGTTTCACACTTGCGACCTGTCCACGCGCATGTACACCTGCATCTGTTCTTCCTGATCCATCTATATGCACACGGTATCCTACTAATTTACCAATACTCCACTCCAGAATATACTGTATCGTATTGTCTGTTGTGGCCTGTCTCTGCCATCCCTGATACCTGCTTCCGTCATAGGAAATAGTTAACTTATATGTTCTCATATTATTTCACCCAATCTATTCTAACAAGCTATTTTAAATACACATCTATTTATAACAAATCTGATTCTCTTTTGAAAAAGGGAGAAGCAAATACTTTTGCTTCTCCCATATATTTTATCACTTTATTGCTTTATAAGCAATTCCTTCTTCATCCAATATTCATTATTCAGTCTGACAGATTCTGCATTCCCATTCCATATCGGATTTATTTTAATATCTTTTTTAATTCGTCCATAAATGTACTGACATCCTTAAATTCTCTGTAAACGGATGCGAAACGGACATAAGCAACCTCATCGAGTATTTTTAATTCATCCATAACAGCCTCACCGATCGCACTGCTCGGAATCTCTTTTTCTTCCATGCTAAATACTTTTGTTTCTATTCTGTCGACAACTTTCTGGATATCTGCCGTTGCAACAGGTCGTTTATAACAGGCACGAACCACGCCGTTCTCTACTTTCCGGCGGTCATACTGTTCTCTGGTATTGTCCTTCTTTATTACTGTCAGCGGAATTGTCTCTACTTTTTCATATGTAGTAAAACGTTTCCCACATATATCACAAGAACGGCGGCGTCTGATACAGCTTCCGTCTTCCGCCGGTCTGGAATCAATCACTCTTGTATCCGGATTATTACAATATGGGCATTTCATCTGATTCGTTCCTTTCTGTCCTTTATAGCAGTTCAAATACAGTATATCTTTTTCAAAAAGAGAAGTCAAACACATTTCCGCCCTATTTTTTGTTATTTTTCCTCATGTATCTCTACCAGAATTAAATCAGGGCCGATTCTTTTGATGCAGGAAAATGGTATGATATACTCTGTTCCATCTCCAAAAAAGTTACACCATTTCCCACCTTCCGGGACTACAAGTGCTTCAATACAGCCTTTGCAGTCATCAATGATCAGGTCATCGATATATCCAAGCTTCTTGCAGTCGCAGCAATTGATCACTTCTTTTTTGGACAGTTCGCACAGCCGGATTTTGGACATCTGTTTTCCACCTCCCTGTCGGACACAGCATAACTTATCCACATTGTAAAGTTCCTGTTCCTTATACTATATGCACCTGCTCCTTATTCTGATTGTCTGTTAAAATACAAAAAAACCCGCACATTCACAGCTTTCACTATGTCTGTGCAGGTTTTTATCCTGCTTTTGAAGGCAGCCGGTTCTTCTGATCTTGTAACTTTTTATCTGATCAGTGTACCTGTCTTTCCTTTGAGTGCTTCATCCAGCTTATCAAAAGATGTGATCAGTGCACTTCTTCCTTCTCTCTTTTCAAGAAATTCTACAGCTGCTCTGAACTTCGGATACATGTTATATTTTCCGAAATGTCCTTCTTCCATATAGGCTTTTGCCTGATCAACACTGATCTCTCTCAGTTCTTCTTCCTCCGGTCTGTCCATGTTGATCTTAACTTTTTCAACACTTGTAAGAATGATGAGTGAATCCGCATCTGTCTCTTCTGCCATCTTTCCGGCTGTCAGATCTTTTTCGATTACTGCACTTGCACCTTTCAGACGGTGATCCTGCTCTAATACCGGAATTCCGCCTCCACCGCATGCAATGACAACCTGATCTGCATCCAGCAATGCTTTGATCGCATCAATCTCTACGATGCTGACCGGATTCGGAGCTGCAACGATACGGCGGAATCCTTTGCCAGGTTCTTCTACAACATAGTTTCCCTTCTTGCGTTCTGCACTTGCTTCTTCTACATCCATATAACGGCCAAGTACCTTGGTCGGTGTATAAAATGCTTCATCGTACGGATCAACGATCACTTGTGTCAGGATCGTGCTGACTGTTCTGTAGATTCCACGATCCATTAATTCTTCGCGGATTGCATTCTGAAGGTCGTATCCGATATATCCCTGGCTCATAGCAGAACATACCGACATTGGGGCTGCCGTGTAATCTTCATGCTCTTTTGCGAATTCATTCATTGCAGTATGGATCATACCGACCTGTGGCGCATTACTGTGTGTGACCGCAACCTGATATCCCTTTTCAATCAGATCACCGATTACTTTTGCGGTCTTCTTAACTGCTTCTTTCTGTTCTGGTAATGTCGTACCAAGTGCTCTGTGTCCTAATGCAACTACAACTCTTTTTTTCATAATCTATACCTCTGCTTTTCTAGTATTTTTTCAACGAAATAATATAAGAGAATTATAGTATTTTTGCATATAAAATGCAATATTTTTCTGATTATAGTCTGTCAAAATCTATATTCTGCAGTTCTGTAAATGCACGGATCGACGGATATTCTCCTTCCACTTCTCCAAACCCATATGACGCAAAGATCATCGGTACTTCTGCTTCCTTACATGCATTGGCATCCCCCTGGGTGTCTCCTACATACACTGCTTCATCCAGTCCGTTTCTTTCCATAATGATACGGATATTTTCACCCTTTAACCTACCTGTATAAGCGGGACATGTAAAATCTTTGAAATACCCGCCCAGTCCGGAATTCTTAAGAAACGCTTCGATATATCCATCCTGACAGTTACTAACTATATACAGTGGATATTTTTTACTCAGTGCTTTGATTGTCTCCGGTACACCATTGTAGATCACACATGGACCAACCGCTACCAGTTCATTTTCATATGCCATCATCTTACCTAGAAGTTCCATCCTGTCTTTTTCCGACATTTCCGGAAAGAGACTTTCTGCAATCGCATCCATCGGCTTTCCAAATTCTTTCTGCAGCCCTTCTGCGGTTAAGATCTCGTGGCCTTCCATCTCATCCTGCAATACTTTATTCCATGCAACCGCAACTTCCCTTGTCGAATCCCACAAAGTTCCGTCTACGTCAAATATAATTCCTTTCATTCGTGCCTCCATTATCTTTTTTCATAATCCCTTTTTCATAGTATACTATTTTCATACCTTTCCTACAAGAGCAGACTCTTATGAATCTTTCTCCTGAATTCTTTTTTATTTATACAATGTTTCCTGCCATTTTCAGATTTCTTCATATCCACAGGATAATTGCTGTGTTATACTGGTCTTAGTTTATAGCAGTTCCGGATATACCGCTATAACAATACAACCGGACTGCGAAAGGAGAATGGATATGAAAGTTATTGTAATCGGACCCAGAGGGAAAATGGGAAAATTAATCACACAGGTCGCTGCCAGCCGTGATGATATGAAACTCGTCGCCGGGATAGCACCAAAAGGACGTGACTATGTAGGAATGGATCTCGGAACTGTCGCAATGACAGGATCAGAACTCGGCGTTCCTGTAACAGATGATCTGGCAGGTGTGATCGACTCCTGTGACGTCATCATTGATTTTTCAACAAAAGAAATGGCTATGGAGGTCCTGGATCTTGCCATCGCACATAAGAAAGCACTGGTATGCGGTTCTACCGGATTCTCCGCCGAAGAGATGAAACGATTTGAGGATGCCGGAAAGCAGATCCCAATGCTTTATGCCGCCAATACTTCTAAGCTTGTCAATATCATGAACAAGCTTCTGGAACTCGTAACCACAACATTAAAAGATGAGATTGATATCGAGATTCTGGAAATGCATGATCAGTGGAAGAAAGATGCTCCAAGCGGAACTTCCAAAGAAATGGGTGAAATCATGGCGCATGCTCTCGGCAAAGAATTAAGCAACATTGCCGTCTACGGACGCGAGGGAGAATCTCCACGTGAACCAGGAACAATCGGCTATCATTCTCTCCGTGCAGGTAATATTCCAAGCAGCCATACGGTATTCTTCGGAGGCATGGGAGAACGTCTTGAGATCACACATCATTCCTATAACTGGGAATGCTTTGCGAGAGGTGCCTGTGACTGTGCAGCTTATCTTGACGGGAAAGCTCCTGGATTCTATTCTATTAAGGACGTACTCGGACTTTAATACTTTTGTATACACAAAGCGGCTTCACCATCCGGTGAAACCGCTTTATAGATTATCCAATAAGTCCTTCAACTTCTTCTTTAGACATCACACCCATATCTCTCTTTACAACTTCTCCTTCTTTAAACACAAGGAATGTCGGGATAGACATTACACGGTACTGTCTTGCAAGTTCCGGTTCCTGATCTACATCAAGCTTGCATACTTTGATATCTGCGCGCTCTTCTGCAATCTCTTCCACCAGCGGTCCCATTGTCTGGCATGGTCCGCACCACGTTGCCCAGAAGTCTACCAGTACCGGCACTTTTGATTCTAATACTTCTTCCTTAAAGTTGTCTTTTGACAAATGTACAATTGCCATATATATTTCCTCTCTTTCGTAATGACTGTTATCATGTAACTACATGCTTATTATAACCGATTCCCCAAAGTTATCCATATATATTTTATAAAATATTCTGAAAAAATTATTCAACAACGATTCTATAGGATGCCTCAAATTCCTCTCCTGCTGCCAGTGTATTTTCCCAGTCTCTGTCTTTTAATTCTCCCTCAAATATCTCACTGTCACAGCGTCCATACCATGGTTCAATACATACAAACGGTGCCTGTTTTTTCGGCGGTGACCAGATTCCGACTAGCGGTGCATCAAACTCCACTGCCAGATATTCCTTCTTCTGTGGATCCATTAGTACTACTTTCCGAATCTGGTGGTCTTCGATCACCAGTGCATCTCCGTCAAAGAGATGTTCATCCATCGGAAGGCATCCGTCTGTCAGCTTATATTCTTTTTTCTGCGTCGTAACGACACCACCTTCTCCAAATACGGTATTCACCAATGCTTCCGGTACTTTTCCCTGTCCATTACGGAATCCCAGACAATACTCAGACTGTTTCTCACCTTCATGAAGCGGACAGAAGAATGCAGGATGTGCACCAATTGCAAAATGCATCTCCTTATCATTTATATTCTTAACTTTCCACATCACACTGACCGAAGCATCTTCCAGTCTATATCCTATCTCCAGATGAAAGTGAAATGGATATACTTTATAGGTCTCTTCTGTATCTTCCAGTGCAAACCATACTTCATCTGCGCTCTGGCTTACCAGTGAAAACTCCATGTCTCTGGCAAATCCATGCTGATTCATCGGATATTCTTTCCCCTCATATCTGTAAACTTTATTCTTTACTCCTCCTACAAATGGAAATAATACCGGTGATGTACGTCCCCAGTATTTCGCATCTGCATTCCAGAGGTATTCCTGATCTGTTGCTTTCTTCTTCAATGACCGGAGTTCCGCTCCGTGATAATTCACGATAACTTCAATCTGATCATTTTCCAATTTCATCTGTTCTGTATTTTTCTGCATGTTCCGATTCTTTCCTTTCTTTATTTTTTTATCTCTTTCCCGTTCAGCACCGCCGATATCAGACCGTCATGTCCGTCATAGACCAGCTTGAGCGAAAAGAACGGTACTTTCTCAGCGAGCAGACGGAGGAAGATCTTGTCCCCTTCCCAGATGTGTAATGATTCAATCTTATCGATATCCACCCATTCCAGTTCACCTTCGTCACATGCAATCGGTTCTCCTTCGAATCCATCTGCAGTGAATAAATGCATGTATTCCGTCACACCATTTCCAGATACAAATGTAACGATTCCACAGAACCGATAAGACGTCAATGTATATCCTGTCTCTTCTTTTACTTCTCTTAAAATGCATTCTTCCGGACTTTCATCTGCCTCAAAATGTCCACCGACACCAATCCATTTGTCTTTATTTACATCATTCTTCTTTACCGTACGGTGAAGCATCAGATATTTTCCGTCTTTTTCGATATAACATAATGTACTGAGCCCTGTCACACTTTTCTCCTTTCCCTTACATATCATCCACTTCAGCCTTTCTTATATATTCTGCCTTTATTTTCTTACATGTATTATGATATGATAGATATCTACAATCATATGTATTATCATTATACGCTATATCACAGGAGAATTGCAATGAACCGTACAATACAATATACAATTACAGAAAAAGATAGTGGACTGCGCATCGAACAGTTTTTAAGACGCAGAGGGTATTCCGGACAGAATCTTGCTGAAATCAAACGCATGCCCAAAAGTATTCTTGTCAATGGCGTACATTATTATATGCGCCAGATACTGACTGCCGGAGATATCCTTCAGGTTATCATCTGCGAGACAAAAAATTCCGAAAAGATCCCGCCGGTTGAGATTCCACTGGACATCATTTATGAAGACGAGGACATCATCGTAATCAACAAACCTGCTGGTATGCCGATTCATCCGTCCATGAACAATTATTATAATTCCCTTGCCAATGCGCTCGCATGGTATTATCAGGAACAGGGAAAACCTTTCATCTTCCGTTGCTGTAACCGTCTGGACCGGGACACTTCCGGTCTGACTGTTGTATCCAAACATCTGATCAGCGGAAGTATTCTTTCTACTATGACCAAGAACCGCGAAGTGCACCGGGAATATCTTGCCGTAGTAAAGGGCAGTGTCACACCTGCGGCCGGAACCATCTGTGCTCCGCTTGCCAGAAAAGAAGGCACCATCATCGAGCGCACGGTTGATTTTAAACACGGTGAAGAAGCCATCACACATTACCGACTTGTAAAAGAAGCCACCGGACACAGTCTGGTCTCCCTGAAGCTTGAGACCGGCCGGACACATCAGATCCGCATCCATATGAAATATCTGGGTTTCCCACTGATTGGAGATTACTTGTATAACCCGGATATGGAACACATAAGCAGACAGGCACTGCATTCTCATCATATGGAATTTGCCCATCCGATTACCGGAGAATGGATGTCATTTACAGCTCCGCTGCCTGCAGATATGGCAAATATTATGACAGATAAATGATAATAAAAAAGAGCACTATGATATGCCGCATTTTTATTTCAACGGTATATCTGCTGCTCTTTTTTAATCTTTATCATGATTTCTTATTCTTTTTTGACGCTTCATACACTTTCAATTCATCCAGTGCCTGTCCACCCATCAGATACAGTGCTCCGATATTGAAAATGGTCATCAGCCCGATTCCGACATCTCCCAGATCCCATACAAATGTATAGGTTGCAATTCCACCGATGAACAGCATCACAAGTGCGAGCACTTTATATGCTGTCTGCCAACACCATTTATCACCAAACAGATAAGCCACATTACTTCTTGCATAGAAGAGGATTCCCAGGAATGTCGAGAAACTGAACAGGAATAAAGTTACTGCAATGAAGATCACTCCAAATTCTCCCAGATGATACTTCATCGCTGTCTGTAAAAGATCCATTCCTTCTTTTCCTGCCACCAGTTTTTCCGGTGCCAGAAGCATGATCATGGCCGTACAGCTGCAGATCACAATCGTATCTATAAATACCCCAAGTGCCTGTGTAAATCCTGCCTTTACCGGTTTGTCACATTCTGCTGCCGCTGCCGCACATGGTGCGGAACCGGATCCGGCTTCATTTGAAAACAGTCCGCGCTTTACTCCATTCATCAACACTGCTCCGAATCCACCCGCTACTACCTGACGGGCTCCGAATGCCTCCTGGATAATCCTTGCAAATACTCCAGGAAGACTTCCGATATTCGTTACGATGATGAAGATTGTAATAAAGAAATAACATACCGCCATAAACGGAACCATCAGATCCAGTACTTTCACTGTGGCATTTTTACGAAGTACAATGACAGCCGCAAGGATTACCAGCACAATCGTCGTGTAAAGCGGCGGAATCGAAAATGCATTTTCAAAAGAAGCGGCTACCGAATTACTGATCACCTGGCTGATCCCACACCAGCAGATCAGTCCGGAGACAGCAAATAGCACCGATACCAATACATGTTTTTTCTCTTTTCCTGTCCTGCCTTCTATATAATCATGGATATAATATGCCGGACCTCCGCGGAATCCACCATACAGGGGATCTCTTTCTTTATGAATCTGTGCAAGCGTTGCCTCTATGAATGCAGTTGACGATCCGATCAGTGCCGTCACCCACATCCAGAAGACAGCTCCTGCGCCTCCGGCCGATACTGCCGCAACCACACCTACCAGATTACCCATACCGACACGGGTTGCCGTTGATACGATCAATGTCTGGAAAGTAGACAGACTGTTCTTATCATCCTTTTTACCGGTCAATGCCACCACCATATCCGGGAACAGGCGGATGGGAAGTCCCCTTGTGCGGATCGTAAAGTAGATTCCCGCCGGGATCAGCAGGATGATTAGCAATGAGATCCCGACACTTCCGCCGCCCGGAAGCGGTATCTGTAACAAATCTCCCCACAAAAAGCCATATATCCGTTCTATCAAATTAACTATCATAGTATAAATATCCTTTCAAAATCTCAGGACTTTAAAGCACTACACTTTAAAGCCCTGAATCATATCATACTATATTCTGCTTTGTATTGCAAATTCAAACTGTATTTTCATCACTTTTTCTGCGATTCTTCCCTAATCGATCAGATCATTCTGAAATCTGGACAAGTGCTCATACGGCAGGATCAGACGTCCCCGGTAAAGTCCACATCCATCATTGATCAGACTGTTATTAACCGCAGAGAACATATTCACATCCAGTTCTGCAAGATCCAGATTCAGCAGTTTCATTCCTCTCTCATAGGCCTCATCAAAATACTGACATTCACCCTCCGGGACTGCGTCTCTCCTTGCCCTGTCATGCTCCTGCTCTTTCTCATATCCAATATGATTCGCCGTACCGATCTCTGCCACATCATCCATCATTTTTGTCCTGAGCTGTACCTCCATATAACACCTGGAGCTGTTATCATAGAAGGTGATATGAAGAGACTGATAATTATTCAGGCTACTGCTGCAGATATAATCTCTGTAATATGGTTTCACCGACTCGTTCAGAAACGGGGATGTACTCTCCTTAATCCCCATAGCCGGTTCCGCACTGAATCCCTGTTCCTCCAGAAAACCTGGAAGGGCATTTGCAATCTGATATAGATATTTCCGTTCCTGTTCTTCCCTGTCCTCTTCACTGTTCAGATGACATCTCGGAACAGAAATAATGATCCTGTAAGCAATTAAATCTCTAAAGCAACGCAATCGTTTCTTTAGTTCTGCTACACTTGGATACTCCCCATATTCCTCATAATAATCATAGATGAATTCCACAATATATCCGTTGAATTTCTCTTCTGCACGGATCAGAGACTTGATTCTTCCCTTGAAAGTAAATGCCATAAACGGATATTCCTGTGCCATGTATTTGTAGAATTCTCTCATCTTCTGCGACTGGGCTGTCAGGAAGTCATTATGTTCCAGTAATTCCTGAATCTGTAAAAGGAAATTACAATGAATCATGTCAATTTCATTTCCTGTCATTTTGGCATCTTTTCTCAGGTCTTTAATGTAATTATGAAGAATCCGGAGTACTGTATCTCCTGAATAGAGATAATCATTTAATGATACCATGTCTGTCACCTTCCTCTTTTGTCACTTTTCTTTAACGCTTCTGATACATTCTCAATATCCGGATCAGATTCTCCGGATCTACCGGTTTGGATATATATGCATTCATTCCCGCCAGACTGCAGCTTTCTTTACTTTCTCTTTCCGACTGTGCGGTCATTGCAATGATCGGGATTTCTTTTCCCCCATTCTTTTCCTTGCGCCGGATATTCCTTGCGGCTTCTATACCATTCATCACAGGCATCATGATATCCATCAGTATTGCACTGTAATACCCCTTTGGTGTACCTTCATATTTCTCTACAGCCTCTTTGCCGTTCCATGCTTTCTCTACGATTATTCCTGCATCTGTCAGATAGAATTCTGCAATTTCCATATTGATATCATTATCTTCTACCAATAATACACGCATTCCTGCCAGATCATCTTTCGCGTCTTCCTTATTATCAGCCGCCTGCTGCCTTTCCTCTTCTGCCAGACGAAATGCCAGCCGGAATGTGAATTCACTCCCCTCTCCCGGGGTACTGCGGACACTGATCGTACCATTCATTCTATCAATCAGACCTTTAACAATCGACATTCCAAGTCCGGTTCCTTTATACTGCGTTCTTGCATCTGCCTTTTCCTGCGTAAACGGCTGGAACAATTCATGTTCCATATATTCCCTGCTCATACCGATCCCACTGTCTTCAATCCTGAATTCATACAAAACATTCTTACCGTCACACGAAATCTCTGTCACATAAGTATCTATGGTTCCATTTTTTTTATTGTATTTGACTGCGTTGCCAAACAGATTCATCATAATTCTCTGTAGCTGAAGCGCATCCCCTTTCAGCATAGTATGTTGCATATTTTCCCTGTGCTTGCGGTGTATAATTCCAGTTTCTTCCAGCTGTCCCTGCATCAGTACTGCCACTTCTTTCATAAGATCTTCCAGATCAAACGGTTCTTCATGCACTGTCAGATGTCCCGATTCAAGCTTACTCATATCAAGTACATCATTCACCAGATCCATCAGATGTCTTGTCGAAATCTCGATCTTATCTACCGAATCTTCCAGCTTCTCCTGATTGTTCCAGCTCTTTCGGATCACATGTATCATTCCCAGGATTCCATTGATCGGGGTTCGTAGATCATGACTCATCCGATTCATGAATTCTGTCTTTGTCTTACTTTCCATATCTGCCTTTTCATAGGCAATCTGCAATTGTTCTTTTTCTTTCTGATCCTTTTCGTGGAATTCCGAAGTATTCCGGAACATAATGATTCCGCGAACCACTGTATGCTCCCGTTCTTTCTCGTTATCATAGACTGTATCCTGCGACATCAGCACTGTCTTCTGGATCCAGATTTCTTTTCCGTCTTTGTTGCTTTCCTGATATTCCACAGTCACCTGCTTCTCACCGGCATAAAAACGATCCAGAAGACTCTTTGATGTATCTATGATCTTATACGTTTCCAATGTATCTTCTGTAATATGCTGCCGTATTTTCCTGCAATATCCATCATACGAACATGGAAGTTCTCCCTGAAAGTCAAATATACGCTCTTCTTTCTTTCTATGCTGAAATATCTGTTCCAGACGATCCTGTGTCAGGTTCACTGTATACAAAGCTTCCGCTGTTTCAAGAAGCGCTTCTATATAATTACTATTTTCCAGAATAGACTGCTTCATCTGCTCATAATACTGTTCCAAGTGCAGCCTCTCATCTTCCAGAACCTGCTCCATGTCATGAAACACTTCAAATCCAACAATAAAGTGATGCAGCTTCCCGGCTGCCATATCATCCAGACGCAGAAATGTCATACGGCCTCTCAGTATCTCTTTTCCATTCTTCCTGCAATAAGGGAGTTCATATCTTGCACTTTCTTCTTTCTTTTCCGAAAGATTGGAAATGATATATGGGATCTGCAGCCGTTCCCACATTCTTTTTCTTGATGAATCATCTGCAAATTTCTGCACGATCTGTTCTACCGCTCCTGAATAACTTCCATCTTCTGCAAGGAAGAAATTCGAGCTTGCACGTAAAACTGTATACTGATCCTGCAAAGCATCACAATACAGGCAGTCCGAAAATTGAAATCCCTGCTGTCTGATTCCATCCAGGATCTGAATATGAAGCGCCCGGCGGTCCGCTGCCTCTTTTATCTTCGCCTGATTCTTATCTATATACATATTCTTATCGGCATGCCGGAAGAGTTCCCGCATCGTACATCCTTCAAAATCTTCCGCCAGTGCATATCCTACCGCATAACTGATCGGCATCTCCGGATGTTCCTGGGAATATCTGGCAATTTCCGAACGTATTGTCCCCAATATTTCCCGTACTTTTTCATGATCCACACACTCAAGTACAGCAATAAACTCATCTCCGCCATCGCGCCCTGCAAAATATTCTTCCGGCAGCGCTTTTCTTAACTGCACCGCAAATGAACGGATATACGCATCCCCTTGAGCATGTCCGAACCTGTTATTAATAATACGCAGATTATTCAGATCGAATACACACAATGCTACTGACCCATTCGTACATTCCGGCATTTCTCCGTCTAAGATCTCCTCACAGCGGTTCTTATTCGGAAGTCCGGTTGCCTCATCCAGATAGACTTTTTTCTTAAGTGCTTTATTCTGCGCCGCGTATTTTACAGCCTTAATCAGTTCATATGCCAGAAGACACACCAGACCGATAATATCTGCGATCACAATCTTTTCCAGCCGTTCCAGTGCAGTTGCTTTCTTCTGTGCATACTTTTCCGCAAGCCCGGTCGCTTCATCACAGATTACAAAGAACTCTTCGCTTTTTTCTATGATTTCCGTATTCTCATAACCTTCTTTACGCACTTGCCGGATCTCTTTTTGCAACTTCTGAAAATGTTCATCCAGTTCTTTCATCTTATTCTGGAATGCGTGGTCATCCAGACGGACCAGATTCAGCTCATCACTTCCATACCGAAGTCCTTCTATAAATGAAGCTACCGATTCAATCATCTCATCCTGCGGTTCTTTTGCATCCTCAAGTTTGATAATACGCTGCGTCTTTCCGCGGACCAGTCCGGCATAATTTACGACACGGGCTGTTCCCTGAATCTTACTCACCAGAACCATGAGCGTCAAAAACAGTGCAATCAATATGACTGTCAGAGCCGTCATCAGTCCTCTTGTTATTTTTAAAATCTTTTTATCCATATCTCCCCTAAAAATCACATCATTTTTATTCTCTTGCTTCCATTCTTTTCAGCTCCGGCAGTACCGTACAAAGCATCGTGATAAAGCAGATACTTCCACCGATCACATTCGAAACCGGTTCTGCAAGAAATACCCCATCCGTTCCCATATGCAATGCATACGGCATGAGATAAGTGAGCGGAACTACAATTACCCCTTTCCGAAGTATTGAGAAAAAGATTGCCTGTTTCTTTTTATTCAATGATTTGAATACTGTCTGCCCCATATACTGCAGATCCATGAAAATAAATGCGGCGAAATACTGTCTGAGTGCAGGTACCGCATCTTTTAACAGCATCTTATCAGAACTGAAAATACGGATAAGAACTTCCGGAATTACAATAATACTCCCCCACATCACAGCAGTATAGAGAAGGATCATAACTGCAAGCACTACCATAGCTTTTCTCACACGTCCGGGACGGCGTGCGCCGTAATTATAACTCAGGATCGGAGATGTACCTTCATTTATCGCACTGATCGGTGTCTCCACAAGCTGACGCACACTGCTAATAATTGTCATAACCGAAATGTAGATATCTCCTCCTGTAACGGAAAGTACATGATTGCAGCAGATTGATACCAGACTGTTCGTAAGCTGCATAATAAATCCTGCCATTCCAAGACTTACAATATTCCCGGCATATCCGATACATGCTCCAATCTCTCCTTTTCGTAAAATCCGGACTTTCAATTCTGCTCTTCTTGAAAGGAAGAAATATACAAATATTGCGGATATCGTCTGTGACAATACTGTTGCGATTGCTGCTCCTCTTACGCCGAGTCCAAGGATAAAAATAAATACCGGATCCAGGATCAGATTTGCAGCTGCTCCGACAGCAACCGAAGACATCCCTATCACCGAGTATCCCTGTGCATTAATAAACGGATTCATTCCCACCGCAATCATCGAAGGTAGTGTACCGATCAAATAGATCATCATATATGGGTATGCATAGAGCATTGCATCTTTGGAAGCTCCAAACAAAATCAAAACAGGATACGCAAAAAGGAATCCTCCGATCATCAGCAGTACTGCACTGGCACAGATCATGGAAAACGATGTATTCATAATTTTGACTGCTGTCTTCTCTTCTTTTTTTCCTCTGTAAATTGAAAACAGAGGTGCACCACCGCCACCGAAGAGATTTGCAAAAGCAGTAATGATCATGATTAACGGAAAACAGATCCCGACTGCCCCGAGTGCTGCCGTTCCCACATGCGGAATACGTGCAATGTATACACGGTCTACAATGTTATACAGCAGATTTAACAGCTGGGCAGCAAGCATTGGAAGAGCCGCTCCAAGAATGTTCCCTGTTACTGTTCCATTTTCGAAATCTATCCTCTTCATTTTCTCTGCCTCTCGCCTCTTAACTCTCTATCTGTTCTGTGCAATTGCAGCATCCACCACATGCTCCAGCAGAATGGAAGTCGTTACCCCTCCGACTCCACGCGGAACCGGTGTGATCGCATCTACAATCTTCTCTGCTTCCTCAAAATTCACATCTCCACAGAGTTTTCCTTCTTCATTCACATTAATTCCGACATCAATAACGATCTGTCCTTCTCTCAGATAGTTTCCATCGATAACTCCGGCTTTTCCGGCCGCTACAACTACAATATCCGCCTCTTTTACCACGGACGGCATGTCCACTGTTCTGGTATGGCAGACAGTTACGGTCGCATTCTTCTTCAGCAGCATCATGGCTGCCGGTTTTCCGACTACCAGACTTCTTCCGATAACTACCACTTTTTTACCTGTGCAGTCTATTCCGTAATGCTCCAGCACCTCCATGCAGGCACTTGGCGTACATGGTGCGTATCCCATATCTTTTCCCATGAAAACTCCTGCCATAGAAAGATCCGTAATTCCATCTACATCTTTTTCTACCGCCAGCGCATTGACAATCCTGTCCTCGTTCAGATGCTTCGGAAGAGGTCTGAACAACAAAACGCCATGAATTTTATCATTCTTATTTACCTGACTGATCGTCTTTAATACCTCTTCTTCTTTTACATCTGCCGGAAGAAGGAATTTCTCATATGCTACGCCAAGCGTCTCACATCGTTTTGCTGCACCTTTTTCATATGCGATATCGTCTTCTCTTTCGCCGATACGGATGATTCCAAGCACCGGTGTAATATCCTGTGCTTTTAACTTTTCTACTTTTGCCTTGATTTCTTCATTAATAGAAGCATTTACTTCTTTTCCTAATAGTAATTTTGCCATTATTTGTCCTGCTGCTTTCTTTCTACTTTCTTTTTCTTTCTAACACTGTCTTTACCGGATGCGGCTGCTTACTTCCTCAAATATACGGTCTGCTTTTGCTTCATATTCTTCCCTGAGGGAATCTGCCAGCTGATTGAGTTCTTCCGCTCTTTTTCTGTCTTTCATTGATTTCGTATTGATGTATACATTCAATGATGCTCCCTGCATGGCAGATTTTAAAAGTGTTGCTCCGACTCCAGCGTCACTTAATGCGATCCGGCTGCCCTTTGCAGCAAATACTTCGACAAGGTCAATGCCTCTGGCACAGGTCTTCATGATCTCGATCGGAACACCACATGCCACATTCAATGCATTCTCCATGATCTCTTCTTTTTCTGCAATCTCTTCCGGCGTAGACTTCGGAAGTCCGTATGCTCTACTGAGCGGCTCAAATGCTTCCGCATCCTTATCCATCAGTTCTAAGAATTCTTTTGCGATCTCATCCGCCTCTTTCTTGCATTCGATAATTTCATCTTCTACATCTGCATATGTTTTCTTTCCCACTGTCAGGCTTCCAACCATATTGCCAAGCGCAATTCCGATAGCCCCGGTTAAAGCGGCCGCTCCGCCACCTCCCGGAACAGCCGCTTTACTTGCAAGCACTTCTATAAAATCTTCACATGTCTGTAATTTAAAGTTTCTATTTGAATCTTCCATGTTATACCTCATTTCCTAAAATTATGGGTACATTATACACTGCGGGCTCTTTTACTGCAATATGCTAAATTGTTCCATCTATATTCCGAGAATAATCTTGATCATCAGTAATACGAGCACAAGTAAGATAATCGGCTTGATGACCTTTACCCCGTTCTTCACAACCATGTGTGCACCAAGATAATGTCCTGCAATGCTGAATATGGATGCCGAAAGTCCCAGTACCCATAAGATCTTCCCTGCCAGAACAAATGTAATTAACGCCGATATATTCGATGTCAAATTGACAACTTTTACGTTTCCTGTTGCTTTCTCTATATTGAGCTTTCCTAATTTGGTAAATGTAAGCAGTAAAAATGTCCCGGTTCCCGGTCCATAAAATCCATCATAGATGCCGATCACGAATGAACATGCCGCCATGATCAGATACTGTTTCTTTCTGGTAAATCCTTCCGGGATCACCGGCTTCAGATTTTTGTCACGTAACACACAGAACGCCACAACCGGAAGAACAAAGACCAGTACCGTCTTTAATACTTTGTCACTGATGATCAGTGCCAGGTTCGCCCCTGCGATCGAACCAACGAACGCACATGCTACCGTTCCCGGAACCAGAAACAGATCCACACATCTGCTCTTCACAAGATGCCATGTTGACACCGCCGTTCCCGTTGCCGATGATAATTTATTCGTTGCAATTGCATTGTGTACCGGAACCCCTGCGAACATATAGGCCGGCAATGAAATCAAGCCTCCTCCTCCAGCAATCGCATCCACAAATCCGGCAAGAAATACCAGCGGGCATACGATAAAAAATTCATGTAAATTCATAAGTTTCTCTCCTTCATACTCTCTAATCCATAAATTAATCTATCGCATCGCTGTATTCATGTCAAGTTTCTGAGTCCTGATTTCTAATGCCTGTTAGATATCAATAACCAAGAGCCTCTTTTCTCTCCATCCAGAAATGAATCCCTGTCGTGGAATCCATCCATCTGTCCTCATTAAAATCTTTCACCTCAACCCACTGTCCTTTTCTGTATACAAAATTTTCATCGACCAGCGACCAGGCTTCTTCAAATTCTTCCGTCTCATCAAAACTTTTTATCGAAAGCACCTTTGCCTTACTGCAGCGGCAGGATGGAAGTGTTGCCGAAGTACGCTTTGCATCAGCAGGAATCAGAAGCTGTACCACCCTGTCATTCACACATTTCTTATATCCCAGGATTGGTCCGGTCTCCGGGCAGTGCATACGGAACCACTGGGTTGTATGATCGGACTGAATGCCGTCTAACTTTGCATGCTCAAGTACTGCTCCATAAAGGTTCGCTCCCCTGATATTGCATTCACGCATATCGCATTCACGAAATGCTGCTGTCTTCATATTCGCATTCTGAAAATCCGCACCATGCAGGGAATTCCCGTCAAACAATGCATTTTCCACACTGCTGTTTTTCAAATTCACATACTCCAGATTTACATTCTGAAACGAACTTAATGTGAAGTCCATATTATGCAGATCTGCTCCGCTCAGATCCATGTCTTTGAACTCACATTCCCGGAACGCCGGATGTTCTCCGGTATCTCTTAATTTTAAAGCTTCCAGAAGTGCTTCTTTTGTTATCTCTTTCATATGATCACGCCTCTTCACTCCCATTATTATCTATACAATTTCCATTTTTTACTGATAGTTTTATTATACAACAATTCCCAATAAAAGAAATCCCCAAAATACCAGGTATCGTCTGATATTTCGAGGATTCTATAATATCTCTGCTATTCTTAATTCAGGAAATCTGCATCATCAAAATAGTTGATTCTCATAGCAGCCTTTACATCCTGCAGTGTCTCTGCTGCTTTTGCCTCGGCTGCTTTGCTTCCTTCTTTCAGTATTGCGAATACTTCCGGAAGCTTCTGCTCCCATTCTTTTCTTCTCGCACGGATTGGTGCCAGCTCCGCCTGAAGTACCTTGTTCAGGAACTTCTTAACTTTGACATCACCAAGACCTCCTCGCTGATAGTGTGCTTTTAACTCATCCAGATTCTTATATTCCGGCCAGAATTCTTCAAAATATTCATCTTTGCAGAATGCATCGAGATAAATGAATACCGGATTACCTTCTACCTGCCCCGGATCTTCTACACGAAGATGGTTCGGATCTGTAAACATAGACATCACTTTCTTCTTCACAACATCTTCTTCGTCAGAAAGATAGATACAGTTGCCAAGCGATTTACTCATCTTGGCCTTTCCATCGATTCCCGGAAGTCTTAAGCATGACTTGTTAGATGGAAGTACGATTTCCGGATCTGTTAATGTCTCACCGTATACACTGTTGAACTTGTGCACGATCTCTTTACACTGCTCGATCATCGGCATCTGGTCTTCTCCAACCGGAACTGTTGTTGCACGGAATGCTGTAATATCGGCAGCCTGGCTGATCGGGTAACAGAAGAAGCCTACCGGGATACTTGCTTCAAAGTTTCTCTGCTTGATCTCTGCTTTTACCGTAGGGTTTCTCTGCACTCTGGATACTGTAACCAGATTCATATAATAGAATGTTAATTCTGTAAGCTCAGGAACCATTGACTGGATAAAAATGTGACATTTCTCAGGATCGATTCCACAAGCCAGATAATCCAGTGCTACGTTCATGATGTTCTGACGTACTTTTTCCGGATGTTCGGCGTTATCTGTCAGTGCCTGCGCATCTGCAATCATAATATAGATCTCATCATATTCTCCTGAATTCTGTAATTTTACACGTTCTTTTAATGAACCTACATAATGACCAACGTGAAGACGTCCTGTCGGGCGGTCACCTGTTAAAATAATCTTGCTCATCTTACTTATCTCCTTAGCATATATTTTCATAACCTGTATGGAAATACAGATTCTTTGTCCTAATTCTTTTATTATAATTCTTTCTAAAGAGAGCGTCAATACAGAAAAAAATGCATCCTTCTACCTTCCGGATCCAAGCTGGATTCTTCTGATAAAACAATGCATTTATTCTATATTTATATTTAAAATTTATGCTGCTCCCCGGCTTCCGTTCCTGCATGCAGCTTCAAATTCTTTTAATTTTCTCTTAGCTTCGTTACTGAGATTCTTTGGTACATCTATCTGAACAGTCACATACTGATCTCCATATCTTCCTGCATCCTTCATAGACACGATTCCTTTACCTTTTAGCCGGATCTTCGTTCCGGACTGCGTTCCCGGATTGATCTTGCAGACCACTCTTCCGGTAAGTGTCTGTACCACTGCTTCTCCTCCCAGCACTGCTGTAGTAAACGGAATCGTGACTTTTGAATATACATCCATATCTTTTCGTTCGAATCCCGGACGTTTACCGACTCTGACTTTTAATAACAGATCTCCTGCTTTACCTCCGGACACTCCCGGCATTCCTTTTCCTCTCAGACGGATGCTTTTTCCGTCGCTGATACCTGCCGGAATATGCACTTTCAATGATTTTCCTGCCACATTGCTGCCCTGTGCATCTGACAGCCGGATAACTTTATCTCCACCGAATGCAGCCTCATCAAATGTTACATCTATTTCAGCTGTCACATCGGAACCATCCTGCCGGAAATTTCCGCCACCGCTAAATCCTTTTCCGAATCCTTCAAATCCGTGAAAGCCACTTCCTGCTCCTTCCGAGAATCCACCGCCGAATATATTCTTCAGGATGTCATCCATATCGCCGCCTTCAAAATGATATTCATGAAAACTCCCATTCGGTCCGTTATAGCTATAGGTGCCGCCTCCCGGTTCACTTCCATAACCGTAAGCTCCACTGCCCCCGGCACTGCCGTCAAAAGCTGCGTGGCCAAACTGATCATACAATTTCTTTTTTTCCGGATCACTCAGCACATTATAGGCTTCCGTTGCTTCCTTGAACTTCTCTTCCGCCTGTGCATTTCCGGCATTGGTATCCGGGTGGTATTTCTTGGCCAGTTTACGATATGCTCTTTTGATCGTTCCCTTGTCTGCACTCCTGCTGATTCCAAGAACATCATAATAATCTCTTTTTGCCGCCATTGTTCTCCCTCCCGTCATTTGCTTTTCTATATGTGTTTTTATGATATGATACCCCACAGGCTCAATACCTGTGGGGTACCATCACTCTTTTTTATGTCTATGAGCTTTCATTAACCTTCAATTGAAATGTAATGTTTCTTCTCTTCTACCGGTTTTGCTTCCTCTTTCGGAACACTGAATGAAAGGATTCCACTTTCATATTTCGGATGTACATCCTCTACCGTTACATGTTTTCCTACATAGAAGCTTCTGCTCATGCTGCCCGCATAACGTTCTTTTCTGATATAGTTACCTTTCTTATCTTCCTCGTCTTTATCCAGTCCTTTAGCTGCACTGACGGTAAGTACACCGTCTTTCAGTTCCATCTGGATCTCATCTTTCTTAAATCCCGGAAGATCAATATCAATCTCGTATGCATTTCCGGTCTCTTTTACATCTGTCTTCATCAGATTCTTAGCATGTTTTCCATACAGTTCTTTGTCGACATTCGGAAATGTCGGGAATGAAAAATCATCCATAAAGTCATCAAATAAGTTTTCTCCAAAAATACTAGGCATCATCATAAGTCATATCTCCTTCCAAATGATAAAAAATATATTATTTGCACGTTCGGAGAATTCCGAGGTGTTGTTTACTAAAACTTCAGGATTCCAGATTTCAAATCATCTATGAATGCTGTCTGCTTCATATCTTTGATTCTTTTTCTCTCTTCCTTTGTTCTATTTGTACTATAGCACCTAATATTAGCACTGTCAACACTTGAGTGCTAATTTTTTGAGATTTTTTTTGCAAACCTTGATTCCAACGGTTTTCAGTGCTTTTTCCATATTACTTTATTGAATATCCCTCATTCTGCCTATATAAGTGAAACTTAACGAAACTTAAATTAAATCTCTTTCAGACAATTCAATTTGGATATTCACCAACTGTGGATTATTTCTCAGTGCACCAGTTTCCAGCTTACCGCCTGCTGCCTTGCATCCACAAATCTCTTATAAATACCTTCCTGCTTCATTAGTTGCTCATGTATTCCCTGCTGCACAATTCGTCCTTTGTCAACAACCACAATCTGGTCTGCATGTCTGACTGTTTTTAATCTGTGGGCAATCATAATAATCGTTTTTTCCTTTGTAAGTGCATCTACTGCATCCATCAGCTCCTTTTCATTCTCCGGATCAACATTTGCCGTTGCTTCATCCAATATGACGATTGGCGCATCCTTCATAATCGCTCTGGCTATCGAAATACGCTGCTTCTCACCACCGGAAAGTGTGGCTCCTCCTTCTCCGATCACTGTGTTGTATCCATTCGGAAGTTTGCTGATGAAATCATGACAACATGCTTTCTTCGCCGCTTCCACCACTTCCTCATGACTTGCATCCTGGCGTCCGAATTTAATATTATTCTCAATGGTGTCTGCGAACAAATACACCGACTGAAATACAAATGAGAAATTACTCATCAGACTGTTCATGCTGTAGTCTTTTACATTCACGCCTCCAAGTGTCACTTCCCCGGAATCCACATCCCAAAATCTGGCAATCAGATTGCAAAGTGTTGATTTTCCTCCACCAGATGGTCCAACGATTGCTGTCGTCGTTTTCTGCGGAATAGAGAGCGATATATCATCAATGATCTTCCGTTTGTCATAAGAAAACGAAACACTAGAAAGTCTGATATCGTAATTTTCCGGCTGTATTTCTTTACCGTCGATATCCATGGTATCCAGCTCCAATATTGCATTTGCTTTATCTACACATACGCTTACCACATGTAAAAGAGATGAATAATTCCCTGCACATTCCAGACTGGCATAAAGCATAAATGCTGAGATTGTCATACCAATTGCATAGACCGCACTCATAGTTCCATTAATATAAAAATATGCACTGCACGCTACGATTACCGCACCTGTGATTTTTGTTATGACGCTTTGCAGAAAATGATAGGGCACAAACAGCATTTCCATCTTTGTATTGATCTTTTCACATGCTTCATTTGCATCATTTAATCTTTTCGCCTGTTTTCCAAGCAGATTGTATGATTTTACTTCTGATATTCCTTGCAGATACTCCATGATCTGGTTTACAAGCTCTGTATCGCATACCACTTTTTGCTCTGAATCTTTTTTACCCGCATTCTGCATCACAGAATTGACCCCAAAGAAAAAAAATACTCCTGCTGCAGCGATCAGTCCAATTCTCCAGTCAAAAATAAACAGCATAAGAATGATCATTGATGTTTCCAGAATTCCCTGCATGGTCAGCATGACCACTCTCGCAGCCACATCGCCAAGTATTTCCATTGTATTGGTTGTAATAGAAGAAATTTCCCCGATACTATTGGAATTAAAATATCCCATCGGCAGATAGCGCAGATGCTCTGCAATCTTGATTCTCATAAAAGCACTTGCATTATATCCACCTTCTGTCTGAAGCACTGTAGAATATCTCTTACAAATTACATCGATTACAATTGCAAGAACCATAATCGCAATGGAGCCTCCAATATATTTTCCTGTCGGTTTCCCACTCAGCAGACCAATCAGTATGTACATAATAGCCGGAATTTTCATTGCTGAGGCAAGAGCCTCTATGAGTCCGATCACTATCGACAGTTTAAATTTATTGCCATTTTCTCTGCCTGAAAAACGAAAGAATTTTGCCAGAATCCCAAACATATCATTCTCCCTCCTTCACAGTATCTTTTACAGAAATATGAGCATTCCACATTTCCTTATAAAGTGGGCATGACACCAGAAGTTCCTCATGTGTGCCATGTGTTGTTACATTTCCATCATTTACAACAAAGATCTGGTCACTGTCCTTAACGGTAGAAAGCCTGTGTGCTATTACGATCAGGGTCTTCCCTGCTACCAGTTTTGCAATAGAATTCTGCAGGATTGCCTCATTTTCCGGATCTGTGTAAGCAGTTGCCTCATCAAGGATCACGACCGGAGCATCTTTTAACATTGCTCTTGCAATCGAGATACGCTGTCTCTCGCCTCCTGACAGATGTCCTCCTGCGCCTCCTACAACCGTATCAAATCCATTCTCCAGCTGCATGATAAATTCATAGCATCCACTTTTCTTTGTCACCTCGATGATCTGTTCATCTGTAGCATTCGGATTTCCCTGTCTGATATTTTCACGGACTGTTTCATTAAACAGATAATTGTCCTGTGCAACATATGCAATTTTCCGGTTAAAATCTGCAAGTGCCATTTCTTTTACATCAACTCCGCCGATTTTGATACTTCCAGAATCCGCATCCCACAGGGATGCAATCAGCTTTGCAATGGTTGACTTTCCGCTTCCGGAAGGTCCTACGATTGCATTTACCGTTCCTGCTTTCAACTCCATAGTTACGCCATGCAAAATCTCTTTGTCGTGATAACCAAATCTGACATCTTCAAGAGTAACGGAATTATCTTTTGGAACACTTTTACTTTTCTCCGGACGTTCAAGCTCCGGCTGTTCCAGAATTCCTGCCACTTCACCAACAATCACTCCGATCTTGCCAAGATCATCTGTATAGGAACCCACTGTGATCAACGGTCCAACGATTCCAAGTGATAAAATAATGCAGATGACAAAATCAGAAACCGCAAGTGTTCCATTCGCTACATAATGTGCCCCAAACGGCAATACCGTAAGAAGCGTATAAGGTGTGACCACCATCATCAGTGCATGAAAGATCGAGCACCGTTTCATCCAGGAAATAAAGGAATCCGCATATTCAAAAGCCGCCTTTGTAAATTTGGCATAAGAACTTTCAGTCTTTCCAAATGCCTTTATTACTTCGATCCCGTCAATATATTCCACTGCCGCATCATTCAGATCTTTTGTTGTCTGAACCGTTCTCTCGAAACTTGGCTTATAATCCAGCATCATTCCAAAATAGGAAAGAAATCCCACTATAACCGGCACCAATGACCAGAGTGCCAGTCTCCAGTCTATCAGGAAGAAATAGATCAAAATCACAACCGGTGCCAGCAGATTGGACGTGAATTCCGGGACAATATGCGCCAGTGTTGTCTCGATACTGTCGATTCTTTCCACCATAATATTTTTAAATGTACCGGAAGGTGTGTCTTTCACATAGCCAAGAGGTACCCGCGCCAGCTTGTCACAGCAGGATTTTCTTATATTTGCGAGTACCGCAAACGTTGCTTTATGTGACAATGCTGTCGAGAGCGAATGAAGCAGTTCTGCAATGATAAACGACAGTGCAATGAAAACTGCTTTTGCAAGATATGGTTCAAACTCCTTTTCACCACTTAAAAACAGCTTAACTACATCTGCAATGATAAAATACGGAAAAATCTTAAAAATCACATTTCCTATTGCAAGTAACACACTCCACACATAGGCAATTCTTTTTTGTCCGGCCCATGTCAGGATCCAGCTGACTGCCGACTTCTTTTTTTCTTTCACATCTGTTCACTCCTTACTTTGATTTTATTGTTGTTTCTTTCGTTAGTTCTTTCTAACTCGCGTATAATAAAATAGGTGGCTTACTGGCATTAGCCACCTGTATCAGTTATACCGGAAATTCAATATTCCACAATCGTTCCCAGCCACCTGTATTAAATTCTTTCAGCTGATGCACATTTTTCTTTGCAGTCTCTCTATCTATATCATGCTCAATGATCTGAAATACTGATGAAAAAAATCCCGTATAGATCATATGCATAAGGCTTTCCTCTACAATCGGTATTTTTACACCGTTCTCTTTCATCTTTTCCATATAATTCAAGCTGGACTTCATTTCCCGCTCTACCATATTGTGTATGAATAATTCAAATTTTCCACTGTCTCCGCATTTCAACAATAATCTGAAATTATCATAATGATCATAGATATAATCAACCATCTGTTCCATCCCAGCACTGGATGTATCCGACATATTCCTTGTCTGATCACTGGCAGAAAGCTTTTCAAACTCCTCAACGATCTGGTCATAAATCTGATAAATATGTTCCATATAGGGATCCGTCAGTGCATCAAAAAGTGCCTCTTTCGTCGGATAATATTTGTAAAATGCGCCTGTAGTAAGTCCGGCATCTTTTACAATGTTTCTTAAAGATGCTCCGGTCAGACCATCTTTCAGGAAATGTTTTCTGGCTGTATCTAATATATTTTTTTGTGTATCTTCTGCTTTCGTCGACATGCTTTTTGTATCCTCAAAATTTTCTTTTCATAAATATAACAGTGTTATATAGCACTGTTATATTTTAACTCATTATAGAAATTTGTCAAGTCTGCTCTTTAGATTTTTTATTTTCCCTTGTATTCAGTTTCCACTTAGCAGATACTGGTCCTATGTCAAGAAAAAGTACAAATTAAATGTTCATAGATCAGAAATCTGTATCTCTTTCTAAGTTTTTCAGCATATGGCATCCACAACCGTTGTTTGATATGGGAATTTTTGCTGAAAAATATCATATTCTTTCTTGAAATCTCTGTTATTGCTCATAATTGTTATCCCCCTTAACTTTCGCTTTCACACTCTCTTTAATTACTCGACAAACTGTTAAGGAAACAATCGGAATTGGTGTAATCGAAAAAGCAGCCTTGAGTTCTGATAAAAACTGCCATTTCGTTCTCTTATTGATGCCATATCACTGTATGCTCCTTTCCAGATTCCGCTGTTCCAGCCATGCCTCAAAATCCTCTCTACTAATCCGGACACGGCTTCCTACTTTTATCACTTTAAACTTTCCTTTATCCGCCCATTTATTGATCAGGCTTCTGCTGACTTTTGCCAGATATGATGCTTCATCAAATGTAAGATACCCAAGGCAAGTTCTTCATAATCATTTGCCGGGTCCAGATGAAACTGATTCTGTCCTTCCAGGCATTTTTGAAAGTTCTCTTTTGTGATGCGTTTCTTTTCTGCAATCACAATCGTTTCAAAAAAATGGCTATACTTCGGATTTCTCAAGATCTGATACACCTGCGATCTGGTCAAGCCAAGAAGTCTTGCCATTTCTGGCATTGTGATCGTTGCTTCTTCTACAATGGCATCCTTTTCCCTGTCTTCTTTTGTTCGATACCGGGACTGACTGTCATACCATTTCTGAAAAGAATCTTTCGGAATCCGTTTCCAGTAATCTACCACTACGACTTCCATATTGTTTTTGTTGATCAGGTCATAAACAACGGTGTCATTAATCTCAAGAATTTCAGCTATTTCTGGTACAGAATATGACCACGCTTTTAATTCCTTTCCTGGCTCTTCACCGGTCACCTTATGATATTTAATCTGATTGGCATACCATTTTTCAAAACTGGCGATATTGATTCGCATCTTTCCGGCAATCTCTTTAGATTCAAAAACATTTTTATGTACCAGCCAGTATCGATCTGTCTTTTTTAATCCCAGCAGCTTTCCCATTTCCGGCACGGTCATCCAGGTTCTCTTTTTCGTTGGATGACGTTTGTAATGACTGTCCTCTGATATCTTCGAAATGATCTCTGCAACATCATCCATTTCCGGAACTTCTTTTTGTTTCATAATTGCTGTTGCCATTTATTCTTCACTTCCTGTCTTTTTTAGTGTTAGTGTTTTTTCTTATATCATATCTCAAATCCAGATAAAAATTTAGGATGTCGATTGCAGACAAAATCTGCCTGATCAACACCCTGTTTTTTACTGTTCCAAGTTATCGAGCCAGTCATCGAAACTCTTCTTAGAAATGCGATACTTTCCACCATCCAACTGGATCCACCGAAATTCCTTTTTCTTTAAAAGGTTATAAATAGTAGGTCTGCTGACTCCTAAGATTTCCTGTAACTCTTGAACTGTATAACATCTTTTCTCTGACATTTCTTTATCCTCTTTTCTTTGAAATACGAAAGAAAAATTATTCCTTCATATAACGAAACGCTCAGAGCAGATTTTACAGTGGTCAAAAGCAAATTTTTTTACTTTTTTTCTTACGAGTCTTCTTGCGAGTTTTTTTTATACCACTCGTAAGAAACTCGTAACATTAGATTTCTGCATTTTTCCTGGAATTAAGTAAAAAAAGAGCATATGAAGTTTGAATCCATACACTCTATAAAAAGTTCACATCTCACGAAAGTTTACAAATCATTTCTGAGAATACTTCAGGTTTCAGTAAAACTAACCCTCCATGTCCCAAGTCCGGCAATTTTGTAAATTCTGTTTGAGGAAACTTGCGTTTCATATAGGCAATATCCTGTTTCCGCTCTTTTTCCTCATTTTTTGCACACCAGTAATGAATTTGCGTGTTAATATCCGAAACAGGCTCAGGTACTCTGTAATTATTGCAGGAATCAAAGGTACGCCATAGTGTTTTTCTGCTACAATGTCGCAGAACATCTACCACATATTGTAAATCTTCCTTAGAATATTCATCTGTTGCAAATGCCTTTTCCAATAAGCTAATGCCACCCACCCTTCCAAGCATCATCATCAAATAATCCTTTAGAGCGATAAAACGTGTTACAAACCACGGAAGCTGATACGGTGTGATTCCGCCGTCCATAATACAATGATTTATCTTGATCCTTTGTTCCAATGTTACCATTAATGCAATAGATCCACCCATGGAGCAGCCATATACTGCATATAGATTTCTGTAACCTCTTGTACTGAGCCAATCATTCAATTCTGAGGCAATTTGTTCTACGCTTGTAAAATCACTATCATTCTCAAAATCATATCCTGGAAGTGCCGGAATCAGCAAATGGTATTTTTCCTGTAATAAAGGAATCACGTTTTCAAAATAATCCCACTTTACGACTGATGGATGAATCAGCAAAATAATTTCATTATTTTCTTTACCAAATTCATGGATATTCATAATTAAATACACCTCTGTCTCTACAACAAAATATTTTTACTTAATGAAACTGAAATTTATCATATTTTACCAAGTAATTCCACAATCCCTGCTACTACAAATGCAACCACCAAATACAGTACAGTAGCCGCTCCTCGTTTTACCAACACAGTCTTCCAAGGCTTTACATACGGAATTCCTTCCATACCATCTATATGCCAGATTCTGCTGTGTCCCACCCATAATCTGTCAATCACAATACCATCAAACCAGTTCATGACCACAAGAAAAAGGCAGGCTTGAAGATATGCTGTTTTAAAATCCATAACATGATTCCAAACAGAAATAATCAAAATCAGAGCCACAAATATAATAATACAAAATGGTATCATAAACCACTTTGACCTTTTCATCACAGTTTCTTTATCAGCAATTCCACGTTTCTGTGCTTCTTCTATATATTCTTTTGGATAAAAATATAAACAGTTACGCCCGTCGTTCCTCACTGCACATTTTATCAGTGATGCATACAGCAGACAATACAATACATTTTGCAACAATAATAACATTTTTCTGATACCTTCTTTCAAAATAGCAATTCAGGTAATCTATCTATCTCAATAATTTTTTTGAGCATTCTGGCAAATCCTTCCGGATTTTGGATTTGATACTGCATATGGTTAAATCCCTCAAAAACGGGAAAGTTACCGTGTATATAGGTCTGCATCACTGCATTTCTATATTTAAAATGTTCTTCTATACTTCCAAATTCCCAAAATGTATGTTTCTGCAATTCTTCTGACAGTTCTGGAAATGGTTTATCTTCCAAGCTGTCTTCTCAGATTCCCATATGTCAAGTTCTTCCCTGCCTCTATAAAATAGGGTTTAATTTTGTCATCGTCACACCACATGATTCTCTTTAGTGTCTTTCCTTTTGACCAATATAAACTTTTCATTGCTATATATAAGAACGGGACCATGATTCTGCGAGTTGCTTTTCCAATCTGGGCAAACTGTCCGCCATCAAAAAAAACATGCTTTACCGTTATTTTTGTCTCTGTCAGGAATACCATGGCAAGATCTGCACCAATCGAAGATGCAACTGCAAGTTCTATCTCTTTGATTCCATGATTTTCCAGAAATCGTACAATTTGCTGTATTTCATCTCTTTTACTTTGATATCTCTGCCCAGAGCAATACACGGTTGATGTTGGCATAATACAGTAATATTTTTCTTTCATTTTCTCTGCAACCAGCATACTACTTTCCCCAATTACTCCCATTGCATGGAAAAACAAGATGACTGGATTTGATTTATTTCCTATTGTTTTAAATACCATACTTATACCTTCTATCTATTTTAATCTATCTTTCTGTACTCTTCCATTCAGCAACAGCATTTCTCACCCGCTGGTCAATATCCAGCCGTGCTCTCTGGCATTCTTTCGGATACTTTCTTGTCGCCTGAAATGCCAGTTTCATAAAGATTCCAGAACCAATTGGCAGCATCATCTCTAACATACTCTCCGGAAAAACGAAATGGGTCGCATGCTCGTAAATAACAGACTCCAACCTGCATGTGTGGGGACGCTCTTTCATACGCAGCTCCATACGGCGTATATATTTTGCAGTATCCCACAACACATCATCTTCTGCGCCAATCAGCAATAATGTTCCATGAATTTTTTCAATCTTGATCATTTCTTCTTCTGTAATTGGATGAGCTGTTTCTGAGTCATCAAACAATTTTCTCGAATTAATCATATCACCGGTCCGTTTTGTTTCTTTCTCAATCACGTGCCAATAGTCCGGATGTTTATAACAAAACGGCATATACGGAAGCGGTTCACCTTTATAAGAGAAAAGTGATTCTCCCTCAATCGGCCATTCCTTACAACCATCTTTTTTCCCCTGCATAAACCCCTGCCAGATAAAATCACTCGGTGTCAGACCTATTGTCAATGTAAGATCTTCAAAATAAGAAGCGGCAGTTAAAGCAAGTGTTCCTGTAGTAGATGCCCCGACAATTCCTATCTTCCGATTACCATGTGTTTTTAACCAACTGATTGCTTTTTCTATACGTTCCAGCGGATAATTATGATGTCCATAATCCTTTTTTGCCGGAGACATTGTCATCACATTCACACCAAGTTTATGTAACCATTTTACGGATGTTCGTGCCAGATAATCTTCCGAATCATCTCCGATCATTGCAATCATTGCACAGTCTGAGTCGGTTTTACATTTCCAATATGCACCATAAAATCCATCTGTTTCCACATCAAAATGTCTTTTCTCCATTTGTATCATCTCCTTAATATCGGCCACGTTTCTCCAAAACTATTATTTTGTTTGAGATATTCCGAACGATTTGAATCTTTCCTATCACACGATAAATCGGCATAAGCTTTTTCATTCCTTCAACCAGACTGACTTCCTGTTGAACAGAAAATCCCGGCACAATTCTTTGCAGTTCTGTTCCGTTCTTAACTCCCCATGTGAATTTTGCATTGCTTCCCTCTATGGATTTTTCTTTCACATGGTTTACAACAAAAGGTGACATGGTTTCGACCATTACGGTTACTTCCTGAAATGATTTTTCAATAATAAAAAACATCTTTCTGATATCTTTTTCACACAAATACATTGTAAGCCCTTCGATTATTACCAGAACATTCTCACAGTGGTAATCTATATCATCTACATAGGAATCATCCATTGCAGACTTTGCAATCTGATATATCGGACCTGTTTCTGGAAGAAACTGCCGCCTTATCTTCATAGTCTCAGGCAGATCCACATTGTACCAGCGCAGATATTTTCCCTTCATCCGATAACATCTGGTATCCAGTCCGCATGCAATATTTACAACAACTGTATTTTCATGCTTCTTCAAATATTGCTCAACCATCCGGTCTAATACAATTGTTCTTGCAATCACACCATAGTTCATAGCGTTATCTTTATCTGCTATAGAAAAGTCATAGTCCAGCTTTTCCACAAGTTCTACTGCAATCTCATCCTTAATCTTTGCATTTTGTTTTTTTGTTTCTTTTGCTCTTGCATACAAGGTCTGTACCATCGTTTCCGGAACACCTGTCACATTCACTTTTTCTTTCATTATCTATCGCCTTCCACTGCCTTTCTTACTTCTTCCACCCACTCTGCACTATGACAGCAAAACAGTTCTTCATGCTGCATGTTGTGTCTCCGAATATCCGGATTTTTAAAATAAGTACAATATCTCTTTTCATATTTTCTGCCCATCTTTGTTGCGTAAAACACGTGTATCGTAGTTCCCGGCACATCAATTCCATGCTGGACTTTCGTAACCAAATCCGAATAGAACTGATTATAAATACTCTGTTTTGTAATCCACGGATTTCCTCCTTTACCGATTCCAAACATATTCAAAAATCCATTATATAATTCTTTTTTAACCTCATCTGTCTTATTCAGTTTTTTCTGCATAAATTTCGGAAGAGCACCTGTATGTATCATTTTATACATGAAAGGGACTACCATGGATGACTTGATTTTTGCCACAAGACGACCTGCTTCGTCCATATCACTGCTCCCAATAATACCATGATCTATATGAATTCTTTTTCGCTGAATCAAAAGGGATACAAAACTTCCTCCAAGGGAACACCCATACGCTGCTTTAATTCTTCCATCATACTTTTTCTTGATTTCCTGCTCAATCTTTTCGCATTCATCTTCCATTGAATAAAATTCTGTTTTCTCATTTGGATCAAATCCATCATAAGAAACTGTTACCGTGTAAAAATAAGAATGTAATCTATCCAGTATATGATCAAAGCTGCTATACAAGCAACAGGTACCAGGAAATAAAAATATCACTGGTTTACTACTGTCTCCACTTTCATAAAATTTCATATCTGGCCTCCTTTAGTTTTTTCATATAAGCATAAAATTGCTTATGCAGCTCCCTCATTTCATCTGGTGCCTTCCTGGCATGTTGATACATAAATTTATCTCCAAAGCTACTTTCGAATGTAACAGCAAGCATAATCGTCATAATTGGCAGTGGTAAAAAACGAAAAATATTCATTTTACAAGGTGACAACCTACCTGCCTGTTTTCGCAAAAAGCTAAAATTTCTTTTCAATTTTTTTGCTGTTTTCTTCATAATCTTCCAGTCTTTTCCCGCTCTTTCCGGGCAATCTGCTTCGTAATATGCATCTGCAATCGGCACCACCATGGCAAGATGACATAATTGCCACATATGCATATCCACTACTTTCTGATATGGTATATGAGCATGCCTTAATATCTTTGAAAACTGCTTTGTCTTTTCGGATTTATTTCCTGATATTTCTGCAAATGTTGTCGGCTGAATCATTCTTGGAGTGAGTGCTGCATCAAGGATACCATCATTATTTATACTTCCGCCCGCTCCTGGAAAAGCAGGCAATATTCTCCCTTTTCCAACAATATCTTCCCATTTTTTATAACTGTCCAATGAATTTACCATTGTAACAATTATATTGCTTTTATTATTTTTTAATTCAGCAAGTGCTTCATATAGCTGATTTTCCCTGACAGTTAGCAAAATAAAATCGTAAGCATCATTATCTGACAATTCTCCAAGAATCGTAGCTTCTGCCCGCCTTATGTTCTGTTTTTTTTTATAAAGCAGTCCATTTTTCTTTAAAAACTCAAGTCTTTTACCTCTGGCATAAATACTCGTATCATAACCAGTTTCTGCAAATAAGACCGCATACAAGGATCCAATCACACCTGCACCATAAATCAATATTCTCATAGAAATCCGTCCTCTTTTTCATTTTCAAAAAAACTGCCAGTGCCTATGTTAGTAATATCTAACTCTCATTTTCTAAAAAACCGTGTGAAAACAAAACTGTAATTCCACACGGTTTCTTTTCTTATGCATTCAGTATATCACTTTTACCTGGTTAATCAACCAAATTTTGTCTTCATAATATTTAAAATTTCATGTTCATGCGCATTATATTCACTGCACTTGGAATGCAATTTATACCCTCATCTGGTCATTGAAATAATAATTTACATACTCTTCCGAAGATACATTCTAATCAGTATGATTCCCATATTGACAAACACAAATAACACAATTAAATTCACAAGCAGATATTCTCTGATTACATCTCCTAGCACTGCAATCCCCGAAAGACTTCCAAGTAAAAACATCTGAGAAATTTTATCCCTCATTTTTTCGATTCTGGCCTTTACTTCTTTTTTCGTTTTACGGATTTCCATCTCTGCACGTTTCTTTTCATTACGGGCTTTTGCTTCTGCCTGTTCCATCTTTTTCTCTGCTTCTTTGTCCGGCAGTGGTTCTTTTTCTTCCAACTGTTTCAGAATTACCTCTTCCCGTTCTCTGGCTGCCTTGTCCACTTCCAGAAGATGCTTTCCAATGGTATCCTGCAAAAGCATCACCTGATAGGTTGAATTTCGATGATTTTTCAGATAATCTCTGCGAAGAAAACCATACCTGCCAAGTTGCTCCATCTGCTCACCGGATTTATAGGTGAGATTCAGGATCAGATATCCATTTCTCATCATTTTTTGACCACAAATTTACGACATTTACGACAAATCTGACACTGCTTTTTTCATAAGATTCCTATTTTTTCACGCACCATCTGTACTGATAAGGATTCATCCATACCGAATTCATTTCCAGTTTTTCTCCTGTAAATAAATCCTCATATTCACCTTCCAGACAGTTCAGCCATGCATTCTGCCCATATTCTGAAAAATTAGCCAGACAGATTAATTCTTCATTTCCTACTGTTCTTCTGATTGCAAAAACCGCATAATTTCCTGTGTCCCAGGTAGAAATACTGGCAGTCTCACCAAAACAATCCTCCTGACGCCTCATTTCTTCCATCTGCTTCAGGCCATGCCAAATTTCATACTGTACAGTACCTGCTTCTTTTCTCTTGTCTGCATTGTCCCACCGGAACAAACTGCGGTGCAGATACCTGCTATCCGCAGCAATATCCGGGTTTTTCTTATAATCATAATCATTTACCTGACCAATCTCGTCCCCGGATGAAAGCATTATAAATCCTTCCATACTCATACATGCTGCATGCATCATGAGCACTCTCTGGATTCCCTGTTTCACCTGCTCAAGATCTCCTTCAAATCCACCTTTTTCGATTCCACACAGACTTGCCGTTGTTCCACAGCTTCTGGCATCTTTGGTCACCGGATCGTAATTATACAGCTCTCCACGAGCAAAGCTGTACGGATATGTTCCCTCGAAGAAATGATATAAATATTCCTTGTGCTGAATCGGATCTATTTCCAGCTTTTTCTCCTGTTCTTCATCCAGCCCCCAGCCAATATCATCATGACAGCGAAGGTAATTGACAAAATAGCAATTCTTCGGAAGGCTGTGGATCACATCCATCTGGTGTTTCAACATCCTTGTGTCCCTCGTAGCCAGTGCTGCCCACAGATTTACCATGCTGGAAACTCCGTATAACATATGACATTCCGGTTCACTCTCTGTTCCAAAATAGACCGGAAGTTCTTTTGGTTCCATAACAACCTCGCCTTTTAGTATCACAGCCGGACAGATCATCTCAAGAATCATTCGCAGCATACGGACAATGAGGTGCACTTGTGGAAGATTTCTGCAATTCGTTCCTAACTCTTTCCAGATATAAGGAACTGCATCAATACGAAACACTTCGACTCCCATATTTGCCAGATACAGGATATTCCCAATCATTTCATTAAATACTTTCGGATTATGATAATTCAAATCCCATTGATAAGGATAGAATGTTGTCAGTACATGTCTGTGCATCTCTTCACACCATGTGAAATTTCCTGGAGCAGTTTCCGGAAACACCTGCGGCATTGTCTTTTCAAATTGATCCGGAATTTCTCGCGTCTCATAGCACTGATAGCGATCCATATATTCCTGTTCGCCTCTCTTGGCTCGTATCGCCCACTCATGTGTATCTGCCGTATGATTCATAACTACATCCAGACATAAGCTGATGCCACGCTTTCTCAGCTCTTTTGTCAGTCTTTTTAACTCTTCGTTTGTTCCTATTTCCGGGTCGACCTGCTTGAAATCTTCCACCGCATACCCACCGTCATTATATGGATGAGGCATCTTTAAAAGCGGCATTAAATGAAGATAGGTAATCTTCTGCTCTGACAGATAATCCAAGTGTTCTATCACACCTTTTAATCCACCCGCAAACAACTTCGGATACATCGTCATTCCAAGCATGGTTCTGTTACGATACCAGTTTGGTTCTTTCTCTCTTCTGTCATCTAATCGCCTAAGTTCCGCTGGTCTGTTCTGATAAGCTTCTTCCAGCATCTGCATTAGTTCTTCATAACATTGTTCATTGTGATATAACTGCAGATATTTTTCATGCAGTTCCTTCTCATATTTTTTTCTTCTTTCCTCTATCATCAATACTCTATGCTCCTATACTGCAAAGGAGATTCCCGTTTTAGGAATCCCCCCTATCATTATCCATGCGTCTTCAAACTCTATGCAAGTTTTATCATGCATTTCCTAAACCAAATCATATTTCACTATATCTATTTTAGCTGCGCCTTCAGCAAAGAATGAAATTCCTTTTGCCTCTTGTTCTGTAAATATGACAGCCGACATAACCTGCTCGCCATCATTGATAAATATTTCTACGCTAAATCTATCCAAAACCACACGAAGCTTTAATTCATCGGCATCTCCATTTACCAGACATCTTCTCTGATGAACCAATGCTCGTTCGCTTCCTGAAAATTTTCTGTCAATTTTCAGGACAGACTCATCCGGGCGGAAGCACAATTCTGTATGAAACCTCTCATTCTGTGCAAAACGTAATGCGAATTTCTTATAGCCATTTTCTTTATCTTCCGGACGTATCACAAGTTCCATATCTATCGTTCGTCCTTCGATTTTATCTAATGAGATCGCATCATTATTTATTACTACATTATTGTACTCAACTCTGTTTTTACGCATTGCATCAAGTTCTTTAATCGGCGTTTGATAAAGTCTTCCGTTTTTCACAGATAATTCTCTCGGCAGACTCATTTGTGCAAACCACTTCGAATCATTATCACGATGAGCCAGTGTGTCCCAGTTCTGCATCCAGCCAATCATAATTCTGCGGCCGTCCGATGCTTTCACCGTCTGCATTGCATAAAAATCAATTCCATAATCCACAGACTGCGTAAACTGCTCTTTTAAGGTATATGTATCCTTGTCCATTTCTCCTATGATACATAAAGTGCCGTTTCCGTTATGATATTCCAAGCCTTCCGGCAACATATCCTGCGGACTTGTCAGGAGAACGTGTTTTCCATCCAGTTCAAAGAAATCCGGACATTCCCACATTTTTCCAAAACGTTTCTTATTTTCTGCAAGGATGCTGACAAATTCCCAGTCAAATCCATTCTCACTTCTGTAAAGAAGAATCTGTCCGCTTCCATCTGCCGGTCTGCTTCCGATCACACAATAGAAGTTTCCATCTTTTCCTTTCCAGATTTTTGGATCACGGAAATCTACTTTACTTGCACCTTCCGGAAGATCCTTTTCTGTTAAAACCGGATTCTTCTCATATTTCACATAATCTCTTCCGTCTCCGACAGCTACCGCCTGTGTCTGTATATCTCTTTTACTTCCATCTTCTAATGTTTCATGATCTACAGCTGTATACATAAGCAATTGTCTACCGTCATCCAACTCTATTGCACTTCCCGAAAAACATCCACCCTTATCGTATTCTTCATCTGGTGCAAGAGCTGCTGGAAGATATTTCCAATGTAATAAGTCTTTACTTACCACATGCCCCCAATGCATACTGTCCCAGTGTGTATCATATGGATAATACTGATAAAATAAATGGTATTCACCCTGATAATACGAAAATCCATTCGGATCATTCATCCATCCGACATATGGACTCACATGAAAAGCCGGTCTGTCTTCTGCTTTTATCTGCTTTCCTTGTTCTTCTTCATATTTTCTAGCCTTTTCTAACATCTCACTCATGCAAATTCTCCTGTTGTTCGTATCGTTATTTTTCTTCGCTCACTGACTTCTGATATTGATCAAAGTATTTCTGTTTAATTGAAAGATAATTGGATAAACATATTTGCTGTTCATATCCTGTAGATAAGTTTCATGCACTTCTTCCTCCATTCCTCTATTAACCCTTCGCGTATAACCGGTTACGTAACCGGTTACTTTATAGTTCGATAATACTATATCCATCTCTTTCTGTCAACACTTTTGTGTATTAAATTAACCAGTTACGTAATCGGTTATTTTAGCATTGCGTTTTTTCATGAGAATTGTTATACCAAAAGATATTACAGGTAACTTTTGCAGATATTGCCGAATACACACATTTTTCAAAAACTACCATATCAAGATACTTCAATCATCCCGATTCTCCGATTGCCAAAACTGCCATGGATCTTCTGGTCCGGCAGATGGATGAACAGAAAAAGCGTGTTCCCTGCTCCCAGTTTTACGATAGAATTCTGCAGGATCGCCTCGTTTTCCGGATCTGTGTAAGCAGTTGCCTCATCAAGGATTACAACTACACTCCATAATAATCTTCTCACATCTGTTATATCCAAGCTGCGAGCTGTTCAGACACAACGTATAATTACTTGCCTTTCCCCATTTCTGATCGGTATAAAAATTATAATTCGTCATACGCCTTTTATCCGTATCTGCCATCATTTTGACAGCTTCCTTTTCTCCTACATTATATAAGTCCATAATACGCTGTGTTTTTTCCGGCATATCCCCATGGATAAATACGTTCAATACATCATCCCGATCCTTCAGGATATAATCTGCATTTCTTCCGATAATTACACAAGATTCCCTATCAGCCAGTTCTAAAATAACCTTTCTCTGCGCCTCATACACCATGTCTTCTATGGATTTTCCTGTGATATCACGTCCGGCAAATGCATATGCAAATAATCCTTTCTTCGGAGATAATTCTGCACTTTCCCGGACATATTCAGGAGATAAACCAGACTTCTCTGCAATCTCATTAATGATATTTTTATCATAATAAGTAATCCCAAGTTTCTTCGCTGTTTCTTCTCCGATAAAACGTCCGCCACTTCCAAATTCTCTGCTGATTGTAATGATTCTTTTTTCCATCTCTGATTCCCCCTTAATTCAAAACATCAACTTTATTTTTACTGATTCTCTTCAAAAACACATATCCTACAAAGCATGAAATAATTTCAGTAATTGGAAATGCCCACCAGATCAGCGAAACTGTCATCTCACCATTTCTGACAAACACGG
Organism: Dorea sp. BIOML-A1; assembly: GCF_009875615.1. Classification (NCBI taxonomy): domain Bacteria; kingdom Bacillati; phylum Bacillota; class Clostridia; order Lachnospirales; family Lachnospiraceae; genus Dorea; species Dorea sp. BIOML-A1. The sequence continues at coordinate 27,043 of NZ_WWSA01000010.1, read as the reverse complement.
AAAAAATTCCAGCCAGCGGCAGAATAATAATAAACTGTCTCAGAAGCGAAATAACCAGTGATTCCACGCCACCATTCAATGCCTGATAAATGCCCTGATAAGCAATATTGATTCCGGCAAACAAGAAGCTTACTGAGATTATCCTCATTGCTCCGATAAAATATTCTCTGGACGCCCCTGCATTAAACAGCGTTGCAAATCCCCCTGGAAAAATCTCTGTAATTACAATTCCCAGAATCATTAATATAACCGTATAGAGCAGACCATATTTGATTCCATCCTGAATTCTCTTTTTGCTTCTCATTCCATAAGCAAATGCAATGATCGGAGTGATCGCATCTCGCAGACCGAAAGCAAGAAACAGTACAAACTGCTGAACTTTATAAAATAATCCATAAGCTGTCTGTGCTGACGGATTGAATTTCAGAATCAGATTCATTACATAAACCATAATGGACATCAGTGCCTGTGCAATGATTGCCGGAAGTCCGATTGTATAGATTTCTTTTATAACACCAACATCCGGCTTCATGTATTTCGCCCCATGCTCGAATTCCTTATTTAATTTGATATGAAAAATGAGCAGTAATGCCGCGGATGCTACCTGACCAATTACAGTTGCATAAGCCGCTCCTTTCACTCCCATTTCCGGGCAGGGACCAATACCATAGATCATGATCGGATCAAGAATGATATTTACAACTGCGCCAACCACCTGTCCAATCGTGGAATAAAGAGAACGTCCTGTTGCCTGCAATAACTTTTCAAATAAAGAAAAGAAAATAATACCAAATGAAATCACGCAGCATATCCTCAGATAGCTGACTCCCATCTCCAATACTTCTGCATCTACTGTCTGCGATGAAATATATGCTTTCACCCCAAAGATACCAAACAATAAGCAGACCACATAAATGATCATGCCAAGAAACAGGCTGTTTCCTGCTACCTTTGCAGCTTTTTTACTGTTCCCCTGTCCAAGTGTCCTTGCAAGAAGTGCATTGGTTCCTACACCGGTTCCGATCCCCACTGCCACCATAAGCATCTGAACCGGAAATACCAGTGTCAAAGCATTTAGTGCTGCTTCACTGCCTACTCTCATATTTCCCACAAACGCACTGTCTACTATGTTATAGACTGCCTGCAATGCCATGGATAAGATCATCGGGATTCCCATCTGGACCATCAACTTATTCACCGGCATCTCCTTCATCTTGTTGCTTTCCGCCATTTCGTTTAAACTCCTTTCTTTTTGACACAAAAAAAGTGCGTACCCTGTCATATAAGCTGGACTTACGCTGACACGCTACACACTTTTTCTTGGCGATATTTACTTTTTGCAAAATAAAAAACGAGTAGCCGGTAAACTGGATTTACGCTTACTTGCTACTCGTTTCTTGTAATTATATTACCTCTTTTTCAAAAAGTCAAACACCAGGACAACCGGAATAATCTTTTTTCCGGTCTTTAATGCCAGATTCACCGGGCCGTCATAGAGTGGTTTTATCAATCTGTTTAAATCATAATTGTGCGAACCCTCCGGGAATATCAGAATGCTTTGTGTCTGAATCCTTATAATTGTTAAAACTCTTTCTTTTTCATAACTCTCATACTGTACTTATACGAAGCAAACCATACAATCAGACTTAATACAATCAGTGCAATCGCGATTCCAAAATCGCCTGTTTCTCCTATCATATACGAAATACTTTCTTTTAATCCCGAGTTAGCCCTCACAAAAGATCCAATTATATAACAACTTGCAAAAACAATTAAAACTGCAATTGGCAGTGCAAATCGTCCTTTCTCTCCTACAAACCTTAACCGAATTGCAATCACAATCCCCGCAATCGCCTGAAACACAAAAATTGTGATCAGCTCCATTGCCAACATTTCCAAATCAAAAACTTCTCCCGGCTTTATGAATACAGCAATTCCTGCACAGATTACTCCAATCCCCCATCCAAACACTGTCATAATAAAGGAAAACATGTATTTTTCTCTGACATATATTTTTTTGTTTACAGGTAAAGAAAATAAATACGTGTAGCCATGTTCATTTTCATCATAACTGATCGTATTCCCTGAATATACTGCCATAACGGATGGAATATACATTGCAATGAAGGTAGCTCCTGTTTTTCCCGTTAGTATAAAGAATAATGCCATAAACGCCAACATCAGAAAAAGATTGCTGCCTTGCCGGAAAAACAACCGAAAATCCTTTTCCAGCAGTCCTCTGATTCCTTTCATTATCTCTCGCCTCCTGTCAACATAAGAATCACCTGATCAAGTGAGCCGCTCTCCACTACGATCTCCGGATAATTTTCTATATAATACTGCTTCTCGTTCGTCAGGCAGGAAATTCCAAAGTTCTCTTTTTTCTCTTTCAAAATGTAACTTTTATCCACTGCCTGATATTGCGCCTCACTGACTTTCAACACCGCATATTTTTCAAGAATCGTATCCATCTCTTCATGAAGTACAATCTTTCCTTTATGAATCACATAGATGTCATCACACAAATGCTCCAGATCCGAAGAAATATGTGAACTGATCAGGATGCTTCTCTCCGGCTCTTCTTCCATATATTCTCTTAAAATGTCCAGCATCGCTTCCCTTGCTCCGACATCAAGTCCTGCTGTCGGCTCATCCATCATTAGAAATTCTGCCTGGTGTGTCAATGCAATGATCAGATTCAATTTTGCTTTCGTACCTGTTGAATACTCTTTTATAAATTTATTCAACGGAATCTGATATCTGTCACACATCAGATGGAATTTTTCTGCTTCAAATCTTGGATACAATCTTGCCAGAACTGCCTCAACATCTTTCCCTTTCAAATAACCGCTGAATCCGGCTTCTGCCAGAACAACTCCCAACTCTTCTTTCTCTTTTTCACCTAACTGTTCCGGTGTTTTTCCCATGATCTTTATCTCGCCGCCATCATAAGAAATAAGTCCGAGCATTGCTTTGAATAAGGTACTCTTACCGGCTCCGTTCTCTCCGACCAGACCAGTAATTCTTCCTTTTTCTACATTTAATGAACAGTCTAACTGAAATTCGCCGTAGCTTTTCTTAACCCCTTTGATTTCTAACATAAGTATTCATCCTCCATGATGAGTTCAAATAATGAACGAATCTCTTCCTCTTTCATTCCGCAGCGCCTTCCCTTCTGGATCGCTGCTTCCAGATCTGTCTCAACTTCTTTTCTGCGTTCTTCTTCCATCAGCTGTGTATTGGATGCCGCAACATAAGTTCCCTTCCCATGAACCGTGACTGTCATGCCTTCCGCTTCCAGATTGTCATATGCTTTCTTCACAGTAAGTGCACTGATCTTCAGTTCCTTTGCCATCGTTCTCACGGACGGCAATATATCATTTTCTTTTAATTCTCCGGAGATAATCTGTGCTTTGATCTGCTCCATAATTTGTTCATAGATTGGTACCATCGACGAATTATTGATTATAATCTTCATATGTTTCCTCCTGTTGTAAACAGTATATAACAGCATAGCACTGTTGTCAACTGTTATATACTGTTTATCTTTTTTTCTGTTGCAAAATACGAGGGGTTTACATTTCCAGAATATGTACCGGCTAATTGGGAAAAGGTCATGCCTGTATAATATTTTATCCCCTTCCCAGATGCATGACACCTGAGAGGGGGATAAAATCTTTTGATATCTGTACCGATACGCCCTTTTGTTATTTATTTTTTCTTCTTATAACCGTCACACTGATCACAGCTGCTGCTGCAATTGCTGCCAGTGCATAAAGCATCGGTCTTGCTTCGTCTCCTGTGACTGCTGCTATCTGGTTTTTCAGCTTATTTAACGGTGTCTTTTTTTCTGATTCATGTCCCTTTCCAGTGCCCGGTGTTCCTTTATTCGGATCTTTATCCTTATCTGGATTTTTTCCCGGATCTTTATCCTTACCCGGGTCTTTGCTTTCGCCGCCGCTGGTATCTTCTGCTGTCTCAATGATCAGTGTCGTATCCTCGCAGACTTCTTCCAGAGTCAGATATCCGTCCTGGAACTGTTCCGTAACATCTTCCCCGTTCAGAAGAATCCTTGAAACCTTCCATCCTTCTTCCGGTGTGATCCGTATCTTCGGCTCGGCAAAACGATCCACAACAAAGTTATCTATGTTGCCTTCTATCTGATCTTCTTCCCCTTCTATCACTACATCTGTGTGACTTTTTTCCACACGGATATTATGGGAGTCCGGCACGGTTGTACTGATGGTGCTCTGGGAATTCGATGAGTTTCCTGCATCTGCTGCCAGAACGGACATGGTCGTAAAAAACATTGCTGCGATTGCAGCCAGCATAGTCATCACTGTCACAAACACTGCCGTTGTAACGCGGACAGTCTTTTTATCCACAATGATATCCATATTTTCTGTCTTTTTCCTCATATGCACGCCCCCTTACTCACTTTTGTCCACGTATGATATAGTAAATGTTACCGTATCTGCGTACTCTCCGGCCGCCGCCTTCTTCCAGTCTTCTTTTTTAATCGCGATAGTAAGAGGTGTCTCTTCCCCGGCTTTTGTATACTGCGCTGATGTAAATGGCCGGCTTCCCGCCTCATCCTGCGCCAAAATCTGATAAGGAATCACTGCCTTTGAATTGTTGGAATTCTTTAAGTTAAGATCAGATAGCAATGACACCTGGATACATTTTCCATCCTCAATCTGCGCCTGCTCTACTACAATATTCCCGTAAGAGGTTTCTGTCTCATTAAACTGCATGCTTGTATCTACCGGAATCGTCACCTGGTAAGCCGGGTCCACATGATAACTGACTGTCGCACTTCCCGCCGTCTGGGTGGTGGCTGCATAGATTGGATTTTCTGCACATATTAACAGCACTGGAGTCAGTAGTGCGAAAAGAATTCCTGTTCTTATACTTCTCTTTTTCATCGTTCTCCCTCCCGTTACTGTGCAATGATTGTCGTCTCTACATTTGCTCCGTTCATGGCGGAACCATCGGTGAGTGATGCGGTCGTAATCTTGATGGTCGCCGGATATTCTCCCGCTGCAAGTGCCTTCTCTAATGTCACCTCTGTAATCGCCTTCCCCGGTTCCACCATCTTCGATGTGTAAATCGTCTCATCTGTGTCGTTAAGCACGATTTCAAATGTAAAGTAACATGGGTTTCCTTCCGGATTCATCAGGTTCATCTGCACGTCTTTTTTGTCTGCCTCGATCGTAATGGACGGATAGCCCGGTATCCGGATTCCTGTCGGCTTTTCCCCGGTATCGTCTGCCGTCTGGGTCTTCGCATTTGAATCCAGATCCGGCTTAAATGCCGAATCTGAACCTCCTTTTAATTTCATGAAATAAATCAGTCCCGCAATGATGACCGCACACAGACAGATGATAATGACAATAAATATTTTATTTTTTCCTGTATGTTCTTTCATCTGTTTCCTCCTACTCAAATGTAATATCTACATTCAGATTGCTGAGATCATATCGATCCGGTCCTACTCCATGTGCATCAAATTCCAGCGTCAGACTGTCCACATCAATCTTGCTTCCGGTCGTAAGTGTATATTCACAGGTAATCGTTTTACCGTTTTTCTTCTTCAGATCCTCCGTATTTTTCTTCCACTCTGTGTGATCCTTATTATCGGATTTCGTATGGTAGGAAATTCTCAGATCTGAATAACCATCTTTTACCATTTTAATCTTGTAACTAATCCTAATCCTCATCTTTGAATAATTCTGATGTACTGCATTATAGGAAATATTCTTCATATTCAAATGATATCTTGCCGGATCCAGTCCACTGTCTCCGGTTGTCTTTACAGAAGTCTGATTACCGTCTACATAATAAGTAAATCTGGTATACTCATGTTTATCTGTCACACGATATGTATTGCCGGAATTTGATGGTCTGTAAGAATATTTTTGGTTCGCTTTCCAGCTTGCGTATAAGGTAATATTTTTTGCGTCCTGAAGCTGCAGCTCTTTCGTACTCATGTCAAATGCTGTGTTGGCTCCTTCTTTTTTCCAGCCTTTGAACTCCCAGCCGTAACGAGTCGGATCTGACGGGAACTGGTACTTATCACCGTATTTGGTCTTTCTAACTGTCTTCGCTCTTCCGTCACCATAGTCAAATGTAACATTGTACACATTTGCCTCCCATTCCGGATAGAGTGTCACAACGCCTCCATTCACATCGGTCAGCTTCGACACCTTCTGTCGGTCAGAGTAATAAGTCTTCTTGCCCTTCTTATCCACGGTGTACCATCTCTTAAAGGAGTGGCCTTTGCATGTAAATCCGCATTTTGGAAGTGTTACATTTTCCGTGTAATTGACCGTCTTGGCTGCCATGGAACCTTTCGCCTCCGTACCGCTTAAGATAAATGTAATCTGATATGTATTCTCTCTCCAGTTCGCCTTATACTCCCGTTTTTCTATAGAGCCCTGTTTTACAGACACATTGTCACTTACTCCTGTAATTTCGGTTCCACTCCAGCCTGTAAATGTATATCCGGCGCGGACTGGATTTTTCAGTTTAAATACGGTGGTGTCCACGTTGTAAGTCGTCGGATTCTTCTCCCCGGACTTCATGCTTCCGCCATTTAAGTCATAAGTAATCTGGTATGTCTCCCGCTCCCATATTGCTGTGTAAATATGACTTTCGGCCGGCATAGTCGTCGGAAGCTTGTCCACTTTCTTACCATTCTCACTCCAGTACTTGAAAATGTATCCGGTTCTTGTCGGGTCTTTTGGTACACTTATCTTATCACCATAATTTCCTTTGATTGGTGAAACAAACGTTCCTTCTCCTGTCTTGAACTGAAGGGTATATTCCATCTTCAGCCACTGTGCTTTATAAGTCAGATCTTTATCCGGAACCGTCATTTCCACCTCCTCGTCCCAGCCAAGGAACTGGTATCCGGTTCTTGCCGGCGCTTTCGGCACTGTGATATTCGCACCATAGCGTCCGGTCACGACGATCTTACTGTCGTCCCCGCCCTTTTCTGCAGCGAATGTTCCGGAATCTGCGTCAAATGTGACTGTATGTACCTTTCTCTTATAGTAGTACTTCACTGTCGTCTGTCCGTCTCCGGAAATGGTAACTTTCTCCGTCTTTGGTTCCTCGAAGCCTTTATATTTCATGACCTCTGGTGTCACTTCGCTATCCACAGCCGCCCGTGCATGACTGCTTTCTTTCAGCGTATAACCGTCACCTTGTACATTTTGCTGATAATGTTCTACTACATAGTTGACGATGTTTGCTTCCCATTTTGCATAGAGTGTCAGATCCTGATCCGGCATATTCGCTTTGTACTCTTTCGTACATTTTGCATCTGTATACCAGCCTGCAAATGCATAACCGGCTCTTGTCGGCTTCGGTATGGACATTTCATATCTTGCTTCTACCGTCTTATCTGTCTTACCATCGTAGTTCTTAAGCGTCAGCGTATGCACATTTCTTGTGTAACGGTAAATGACTGTTGTTCTTCCATCACCTTCGACTGTCACCTGCTGTTTCTCCGGTGCTGTAAATCCATCAAAGTTCTTTACTTCCGGTGTGACAACCGTATCCGTATCAGCGTTGAAGTTCTCCTGTGCTCCCAGCGAATATCCGTCATCATTGGCATTTTGCAGACAATGCTTGACTGTGTAGTTTACACTCTGCACATCCCATTTTGCATAAATTGTGATGTCACGATCTGGAACCACTCCGTCAAATGCTTTTGTAAACTCTGCGTCTGTATACCAGCCTGCAAATGCATAACCGGCACGATATGGTTTTTCCTCCCATTTCTCACCATATGCAAGTTCTTTTGTCTCGCTGTCATTACCGTTATTGTAATGGATCGTTACCTGATGACGGTCACGCGTATATTTGTAATCTACATACGTAACCTCTCCATCGTCTACCACATCATAGCTAACCGGCTTTGGTGCTGTAAATCCTTCATACGCTTTTACTGCCAGCGTAAGATGTTCTCCTGTTTTAGCTGTGACAGTTTCTGTCTCTGCCAGATCATACTGCTCTGAATTGCCAATAGACTGTTGATAATGTCTCACCTGATAAGTCTTCATTCCGGCTTCCCATTTTGCATAGAGTGTCAGGTCATGTGCCGGCATGGTCGTCTGTACGTACGGCTGTGTCAGTGCTTCGTCCGTGTACCAGCCTGCAAATGCATAGCCTGTCCGCGACGGAGTATTTGTAATATCTGCCTCATAGCGGACTTTTGAAGTCTTGTTATCTTCTCCATTGTTCAGGACATAAGTCAGATTGTAGCTGTTCCGCTTATAGTGATACCAGATATCCGGTCCGCCCCAGCCATTTACCTGTCCTGTTTTGGCCTCCGGTGAAGTAAATCCTTCATATTGTTTTGGCTGCGGAGTCACTTCTGATTCTGTCAGGCCGCTTAATACTTCTTCGTCCGTTAGTCCAAAGTAAGAACCATCTACAGATTCTTTATAATGATAGACAGTATAGCTGCTCATCACCGGTGTCTGTTTTGCATAGAGCGTCAGATCTTTGTCCGGCATGGTTCCATCGAATCGATTCTTGAAATCCTTATCTGTATACCAGCCTTCAAAGAGATATCCTTCCCGGATCGCTACTTCTGTAATTGCCGCACCAAATGGCATTCCGAATCCTTCCATATTATTTTCATCGACCCCGCGGTCTACCAGCTTCAGCTTATGGATATTTCTCGCATACTTGTATTCAATAACTGTGTTGCTGTTTCCGTCCACTGCCACGGTCTGTGTTTCCGGTGAAGTAAAGCCTTCGTAACGCTTCACGTCCGGCGTCACTTTATCTTCCGGATATGCCGCAAAGACTTCCTCTTCATATAAGATATATGAATTTTCTTCCTCAACCGGTTTATCTAAGTCCGGATACTCTTCTTTATCTCCACCCGGATTTTCTTTTTCTGCATCTGGTAATTTTTCCATTAGATGCCGGACTGTATAGTTGACTTTCTGCTTCTCCCATTTTGCATAGACCGTCATATCTTTTGCCGGCATCGTCTGGCCAAATGCGTTCTCACATGCCTCGTCTGTATACCATCCTTCAAATACATAGCCTTTTCTTGTCGGCATCGGTGATGCAATCTTGTCACCATATCTTGCCGTCACTTCTGTCTGGTCTGATTCTCCGCCTTTTGCATCGAAGGTCAGTTTGTACTCATTCAGATCATAGTACACTTTCAGTACAAGACTGCCATCTGCCTTGATCGTTCCCTTCGGCAGTTCACCTTTTAAGTGATAGACTTTCTCGTCAAAATCTGCTGCTTTTGCTGTGACTTCCTCTCCCATCTGTCCGGTCAGAGCTGCAGTCTCACTTAAGCTGTATCCGCTGTTATCCGTATTCTGCACGTAGTATTTCACGGTATAAGTAATGCCTTCCAGTGCTTTCCATTTTGCAATGTAGGTCTTATTCTCAGATGGAACTTTCTTTGGAACCCCAGCGCCTTCTTCGTCCTCCCAGCCAAGGAATTCATATCCCGGTCTGTAGACTGCCGGTGTCGGCATCATGGTTCCATATCGGTAATTTCCGTCTGCGATCACTTCTGTCTCCGTTCCATTCTCCGTCTCTTTTTCGGACTTGAATGTCTGTGTATATTTATTTCTTGCATAATAGTAATTGATGACCAGGCTGCCGTCTGCTTTTACAGTCTCCGTAAGCTGCGGCGGTGTTACAAATCCCGTACGCTCTTTTGGAACCGGGCTTACTTCCTCTTCCGTCCTGCCACTCATTTTGACCGGAGTCTGTGCTTCATAGGTTCCATTTGTTCCTTCTATATAATCTACGACTGTATAACCCACATCGGCTGCTTCCCATTTTGCATAGACAAGTCTGTCTTCTTCCGGCATGGTTTCCGGAATTGTGTATGGAATGGTGAGATCCATGTCCTCATACCAGCCGGCAAATGTGTATCCGAGTCTTACCGGATCTTCCGGCTTCTTGATCTCTGCGTTATATTTTCCGGTAATTGCATCGACGAAAGATCCGCCATTACTCTGGAATGCAATATAGTAACCATCTCGCAGGCGGTCCCAGTGAAGCTTGATCTTTCTTGCACATGGCTTTGTATTAAAGGTACCTTCCTGGTTTTTCCATGTAATGATCATCTCACCGTCCTGCTCCGGCTCATCACCTGGATTTACACGGATAATATTGGTCGCCGGATCATACGTAAACGCACTGTTCGTCATGGAAATGTTGAAATACTTTGTATCATCTTCGTAAATCTTCTCGTAATATTTTCCGTCGTCCAGTCCGGTCTTCATATCCATGTACTGCATCTTGAAATATTCATCCGGGATCTGAACCGACTGAATCTCTCGCTTCATATTAATCTCGGCAACCTTATCCTGGGTATAAGCAAAATCCAGTACATTTTCCAGAACACCTACCTTATAAAGCGGCCACTCATTTTCGTAAAGTGTCGGATTATAGGTAAATGCATTGGACAGTGCCTGTGCCTCGAACTTCACTTCCAGATAAATACCGATTTCCAGATACATAGCTCCCATAGCACGGCTGCTTCGTCCTGCCGATGCCGTATACTTCAATTCGTAGTAGAGGTAACCCCAGACCTGTGCATAACCGCCCACATCCGCCGAGATACCGACACTGGCGATGGACGTTGATAATAATCCCACACGCACCGTCAGTCTCACACCGGCTTTGATGCCAAGAGTTCCCATAGCATATGCCGTAAATTCATACTGCTCCTCTACCAGATCTATCGTATCATTGGTCGCCGTCCGCTCTTTGACCCGTACACAGAAGACATACTCTTTCGCATTCTTATACCAGTACGTCATTCCGATGGAAATGTTCACATTTGCGGAAACAACGAATTCCAGCTTCACCTGAATATCAATGATCAGAAGCACACGGAAATGCTGGTCTACCAGCGGACGCTTGTAGATTTCCACCCAGTCTGCCTCGTCTGCCAGAAGTTCCGAGTACCTCTCTGCCAGAGACTTGGATACGGATATTTCATCTCCGCCACTGACGAGACCTGATGCAGAATTTAGATAATCCTCGCCATTCTCCATCATATTTTTCAGCTCTTCGGTAATCTTGTTGACACCTTTTCGTAATTTCGAACTGGAATCAGATACTGGGTTTCCGGTTTCTGCAGTCTTGAAGTTGACATTCAGTCCGATTCCTGTGTATTCATATAATTCCAGAGATGCCGTTACACGGTAATCTGCAATGTACGGAATAAATCCCCATGTTTTCCACACGGCTGAACCGTCCACATCGATGGATACTCGCACTTCCTGTTCAAATGTCGCCGTGATCATGATCTCGATGTCTGCGCCCCGGTTCACATGAACTGTAATCGGCACGCCGATCTCCAGTGCAAGCCTTAGTCCACTCACATCTCCGTCAAAATGTTTTAGTGTCGTGCCGAGATTTGCTTTTACCGTCGGTACTCCTAATTCCACACGGGAACCGCCTGCGGCTCTTGCCCTTCTCAACTGGCCATAGCCCTGGCTCTGAACCATGATGTCTGCATTCATATCTTCCTTGAGAGATTCCTGAAGCTCCTCAAAAGATTCTGTCTCCATTGCCGCATCGGCAACTCTTTCTGCTACTTCGGATGCAAATCCGCTGTCTACTGCCTGTGTCTCAATATCCTCTTCCAGCGCCTGCACATCGGTATCTTCCAGAAGGTCCTCCCCTTCTACATTTTCCTTTTGGTACACGTCCATAGTCTGGCGCATATCTTCTTCGCTCACAGGCATATAGCTTACTATGTATCTTTCTCCTGATAACAGAACATTCGTAATCTCTCCATAGAGAGACACGGTTCCGCTTCCATTTTCTCCCATTGTACCTGTGTAAAGTGCCAGATAATCGCCCTCATCTACGGTTGTCTCACTGTCCAGATCCATAGCCCGGCTCATAGCATCATCACCAAAGGTCAGGTCGCTGACATTAATCGTTACACTGTTATTATCCGGGTCACCGTCCTGATCTTTGTCCATAGAAAGCGGCAGCACATCCGGCATAAAGAGCACGTCTTCCGGTCTGGAGCCACGATATGTATACTTGTCCCCATCCGCTCCTGTAATCTCGATAAATGACACATCACTGTTGTCACCAGAGGACATATCCATGGTCGGTATCACATCACCGGAATAAATTGCGACCTGGTCGCCGACTTCTAACTGCTTCTTATAAGTAAATGTTCCGGTCGTATCACTGCCTTCTTCGGTCAGGGAACCGTCTGTTCCAATCGTCATTGCCGCGATTGAAACTTCCTCTACTTTCTTTCCATTTACAGTCAGATTGGAAAGCTCTTTCTTATGAATATACTTGATCTCTTTATTTAACTCTACATTTTTGACTTCTTCGCGGTAGACCGTAAAATCATAGACACGGATCGTCGGGTCAAATCCTGTAAAATATAACGCCTTTTCCTGAAGCTCCAGCTTATAGGCTGCCCCCGGTGTCCATCCGTTCGGATTGCTGATCGTAAATGTATGGTCTGCTCCTTCGGTCACATCTACCGTAACCGTTTCGGAAGAATCTGTCACGTTTTTTATCGTGAAATTTTTCCGCACCTGGTCAGGCGTCATGGCAGCACTTGTATCCGTCATCGGAATCGAAAAATCTGCTGCCACATCATTTGCTCTGGCATAAGTCGCCATGGACACCTCTTCCATCGGCTGGTTGTCTGCATAAGAGGCATACAATGTCACATCACTCAGAAGACGGTCCTTACTGTCCACATATCTGGTGCATGCTTCATCGTAACACCAGCCAAGAAATGTACTGGACTTTTTCACCGGTACCGGCAGATCCTTCAGAACGGTTCCTGCCTGGTACTGCTCCTGTGTTACTGTGATCATCTGATCTGCCTGCTGCGGATTCTTCTTCGTGATAGTCCCGCCATTTGTCTCATATGTAATGTTGTACGCTGTATTCTGAAATGCAATGTCAAAAGTCAGGTGATCTGTATAATCACCTGTATAGTTCGGTTTGTCCAGAATGTTGCAGTCATATTCCTGCTGCTTATGGCTCTCATCTTTCGTAAGACTTGCGACAACCGAACCATTTTCCAGTGCCGAACCACTCTGCGGATTTCTCAGTTCATATGCAAGACTATGTAATCCACTCTTTAATTTCCAGTCATTTTCAGACCGGACTGTCACGCTCACATGATCCTTGTCATATAATCCACCTGCATCCGCTTTTATCGTAAGCTTATCCCCATCCGCATTGACCGTCTGTGGAATATCCACATAGTAGTAGCGTTCCGTCCACTTTGCATAGAGGACAACGCTGCCGGAATGATCCGCAGTGCTAAGTGAAGTAACCGGCTCTCCGTTAAACTTCTCATTATCATACCAGCCGGCAAATTCATATCCCGCTTTTGTGATCTGCTCCGCTCCCGGAAGCTCTGTCACCGGCTCATCGTAATTAGACGGAGCCGTGTAACCTTCTGCAAACGTTCCTCCATTTTTCTTATAGTCAATGCCAGATTCCTTCCGCGCATTCGACCCCTGAGACGTTCCTTCCTCCGAATGCATAACCGGATTCTGCGTATTCGCATCTTCAGCAAATGCTGCGACCGGCACTGATGTTGCAAACAGCACCACGCTCAAAATCATACTGACCAGACGTTTCTTCATATGTATTATCCCTCCTCATTTTTTCTCAAAAATAAGTCTCTATACATATTGTATCAAAAAAAATACATTCCTCACATGCCCGTTGAAAGCCCAAAAAGTGCCTGTTTTACAATTCCTTTTGTAAAACAGACACTTTTTCGTATCCTGTTATTCTATTGATTTACGAATTCTTTAATCTTATCGCGTTTATCAATCTGTAGTTTTTCCAGAATTCCGGAGACATAATGCTTCACCGTATTCACAGACAGTCCCAAATGTTCTGCAATCTCCTGGTTCGTCCAATCACGGCACGCCAGCATGGCTATGGAAAATTCCAGCGGGCTCAGAAGATCCGTCACTGCCTTTTGCATCTTGGGATTGTGAATCTTCATCCAGCCACGGCTGAATGCAAGTACACCATCTACAAGCTTCTTGTACATTTCCGGCTCTTTTTTCCGGATACAGACTTCCAAAACTCCCTGCAGCAGACCATGATACTCGATAAATGGTTCCATGAATTTGTCCGCTCTTGCCCACTCCCATGCCTGGCTCACCGTCTGAATCGCCTCTTCTTGTTCTTTCAGATTGATCTGACACATTGCCTGCACACAGCCCAGATAAATCATGGAGATCGGGTATACTCCGTCTGCCATCAGAAATGCACCCTGCACAACACCTTTTGCCTTAGCATAATCCTGTCTCAGATAAATCTCATGCGCCAGAAGGCTCACCGCAAATAACCGCTGTCCGATTGGCAGATACGGAATGTACTGCTGAAGCGGCGGTGTTCCTTCCTCCGGCGGTATATGAAGAAATGTGCTGATTACATAAAATGCGAACAGACACGCCGCCTTTACATTCACAGGCGTGTCCTCCTGCATTGCCCATGTCAGACACTGATGCACATCTTCCCTTGTATGCTGTGCTGCCTGAGAATCTCCAAGTGTAAGATTCGCAAATGTGTAAAGCATATCTGCCGATAGCCGAAGCATCACATCATCGTGATCCAGATAATCTTTTATCGTCTCCACACATCTTTCTGCCTGAGCTGAGAAGAAATAATATTCTCCCTGTGCAATCTGTGCCAGTTCCTTATCTTCTATTTTTTCAATTGCTTCTGCTGCCTTTCCCGGTTGAAATGCACTTCCAACCAAAGGAAGGATGACTCTGTCAGATATTTCCATTTCTTTCACCACTTCTTATAAAATTATATTTTCCGTCAATATAGTCTTTAATGTCGACAGCAGCTTATCAACCTGGATCGGCTTTGCTATATGACCATTCATTCCGGCCGCAAGCTTTGCGACAGCTTCTGCTTTTCTTGCCTTTTGTAAAAGTACAAGGATAATGCTCATTATGCTAAGTACAAATAATCCTACAGCGACAAAAAAAGCAAGCATATTGTCTTTTACAAAATCAGAAAATGTTACTTTATCTGCAGTACTGTCATAGATGGCAAGTGCACTCGTAAGCATATAAATCAGAGAGACTACAGCCACACAGATTCCAATCAGACCACCGAGCAGCCGGATTCGTTTTTCTTTTTTCTTTCTCTTAATATCCAAGATCATCCACCTCCAAATACTTCTGGGGATCATCCAGATATTTTTCAATGATTTTCAGAGATATGCCATCCTGACGCATCTCTTCCAACGTATAGATCAGTTCCCTGTGTCCGAGACTGATCAGATTTTCCAGTTTGGGGATTCTCTCATCCATCCGGTTCAGGAAGATTCCCTCCGGTTTGGTTGTAAACTGGACGGCCAGGTTCTTTCCCTCCAGGTCACTCAGTTTATAGATATCGCTGTTCTCATTTACAGCAACCACCTGGCGGCTTGCGATGTACGGTCCCGCCCAACGGTAATCGTCAAAGCGTCCTTCCATGGAAAAACATCCCATAATACAGTCAATCTCTCCACCAGTTCTTTTTTCTTCTCCCAGTTAATCTGTACAACATCCACCTGATATCCCATTCTTTTGAATGCTTCTGTAGCCAGTTCTACATCTATACCAGTTGGTACACCATCCTCATTCAGATAATTGTATGGAGGATAGTTGTCGCTGCCGAGCATAATGACCGGCTTTTCTGTCTCTTTTTACTACTGTCTGTATGTTTACACCCTGTCAGGGTGACCGCTATAATTCCCACAAGCAGAATGCCTGCGATCACTCTTTTTCCTTTCATTTTCTTTTCACTCCTGCTATAAAAAAACAGCACTGCTAAACAAGCAGTGCCTACTATTATCTGCAACTAGCTGCCATTTTACAGGCCCTGTAGCTTTGCGTCGCAGACTTTCGTCTGTTTTGCCACAAATGTTTCCTTTATTCTACCATGTCATGTTTTTTCTTGTCTATTCTTTTCTGCTTTATAGCAAAATTTATAGCAAAATTTCTTTACACACATCAATCCATCCACATGCCCCGGCGACATCTTCCAGTTCCGCAATTGTAAGCCTGACTGCACTGTGATCATTGCCGGCTGCCGGATAGACTGTTTCAAAACGTTTTAATGACTCATCCAGATAGACTGTGATTCCCTCTTTAATCCCAAATGGACACACTCCGCCCGGAGCATGTCCAATATATTCTTCTACTTCACCAAACGGAATCATCTTCGCCTTTACATGAAACAGATCCTTATACTTACGGTTATCAACCTTCGCCGTTCCTTCTGTCAGGATCAGTATCGGTTCTCCATCAACCAGAAATGACATCGTCTTTGCGATCATTCCCGGTTCTACACCAAGTGCCTCTGCTGCAAGCTGCACCGTTGCGCTTGATTCTTCCAGTTCAATGATGTGATCTGCATAACCTTTTTCTTCCAGATACTTCTTTGCTTTTTCTAATGACATAATTCATGCTTCCTTTCCTGCATACCCTAAAAAAGGGTAGCAAAAAAGCGGGTGATGGGAATCGAACCCACGTATCCAGCTTGGAAGGCTGGTGTTCTACCATTGAACTACACCCGCATCAACAATGCTCATTTATAGTAGCATGGAATTTTATGAAATGCAAGTACTTTTTTAAATTTTTTTAATTTTTTTGATATTTAACTCAATTTCATATCTACAAGACCTGCCACTACTAATTCTCCTATTTGCAATATTTTTTCAAAGTGCTACAATATGTAACCGAAAAAATATTACATCAAAGAAGGTATATGATATGTTCCAATATTATCTGATTCATTATTTTAATTTTAAGAATGCCGGAGGCTTCATGCTTGTCTCCCTGCTCTGCCTGATCGCAGTGCTTGCGATCGTTGTTCTGGCAGCAAAGTTTAAGAAACACTATAAACTTAATACACAGGATCTGACGCCAAAACAGATCCGGAAGCTGAACCATATCCACAAAGTAAAAGAAATCTCGCTTATTGAAAGCTTTTATGAGATGGTATTTTCCAGTACTTCGGTACTGTTGTTCCTGTCTCTTTATTATATTATCGATGAGCGGATCCCACAGGCTGCCTTTTACTGGCAGAAATACCAGAACATTATCTTACTTTTATTTCTGATATTTTCTGTATTTATGACAAACTGGTTCGATATCCTGTTTGTTCCGTTAACTGCAATTCCGACCAGACAAAAGGCGTCCGTGCGGCTGATCTCTGCCTTTTATATTATTCTGATCTTATTATATATCAAGTTCATCTACCATGATTCGAACTATGATTCACTGATCATGTATTTTATCACACTGGCAGTCGGCCGTTTCCTGTACTTTGATTCTACACTGGAAGATATCAAAGAAACACTGCAGGGTGTCGCAAGAAATCTGCCGCTTCTGGTACTGATGGGAAGTTATTCCGCCATCGTATGCTGGTATGGATTCCACTGTGGATTCCTGTTGACTTCCAACGGTGTGATCCTTAGTACGCTGCTGGCGCATCTTTTTATGGATGTATCGATTTTTGTGCTGGATAAGACGCGGTTAGTGAAATTATTTATTTAGGCTCACGCTCATTCACCAACCGCTCCTTTTTAATAGCGATCAGTTCAAAATACCTTTATACCGTTCAATCTGATATTTTAATACATTACGTTCCATCGAATCCGGCTCTGTATCCAACCAATCCAGAGCCGAATTCACATCGACAGAAAACCCTTTTCCAAAATACTCCATCATTTTTTCATGCGAACCAGAAAACGGCCGGGCTACAACTCTTTTCACATTATCCGCAATAGGAAAATGCCGGTTTACACTCTGATTTGCTGTCAAAAGTGCAATTCCGTTATCAAAAATCGGTGCCGGTGTAAATTTGTCTCCATTCATAATAATCGCAAGATTATTTAAATGCCGGTCCTCATTCAGACAGATCATATCCAACATAAATATCTTACTTAAATATTCTTTTACATCTAATTCACAGCTTTCTTTTATAAATGACACCACATATTCTATCCTTTCTTCCATCGTATCCATATTTCCGATTACTTTTGAAAGATCTTTTCCTACTTCGTTGTAATATAATCTGTAAAATGTAATCAGTTCTTCTTCTCCAGTCAGGAAATTCCTGCTTCTGCATCCAGAACTTCCATTAATTGTTCCCTCTTCATATGTGACATATTCTGAAGTTTTTAATGACGTAAATTCCATAAATTTTGATACCAGATATTCTGCACGTCCTTCATGTCCTCTGTTATCCTTTTTATACCAAAAGCCATCTTTTCTATATTTTATCTGTGTTCCCTCACTGGTTCCTTCTTGAATTACAATAAACTCATTTCCAATTTCTTCTTTGAACATCTTCTCACCTTACCAATACATCTTTACTGGTCAATTTTTCTCCCGGAAAACGAAACCAAATAAAATCATTATAACTTACTCCATGTGTTTTTCTGACTATTTCATAAGGATTGTATTCTGATAATCCCAGATGATTTAGAATTTCATTGATATCCGGTCTTCCCTTCTCCCAACATCTCATTTCCATAATCTTTCCCAGTTGAAAACGCGTCATCTCTTTTGATGCAAATAATTGTTTTCCCGGATTCTCCGTATAACGCGATACAATGACTTTCTTTTTCTTTACATATACTCTCGCCGTAATTTCATCTTTCCAATATACTTCAAAAGAAAAATTATTCATAACAGGTTCTTTTTTTTCCCTTTTTTTGTAATACTCCATCATTTTTTCCAGACTCTCAATATTCCACTCTAATTCTTTGATTTCTTCTGTCAGACATTCTATTTTATTTTGTTTTTCTTCTATATCTGCAATTGTTCCCGGAATTACAGGACCTAAATATTGACTGTTCACTTTTCCCGCCCTTTTGCACTGTGCATAATAATATAATTCCCCATGAATTTTTTTAATTGTAATGTTTTTTCTTTCTTCTTTTGTGTCTTTTAACACATTTTTCTTTCTTGTTAACTCCTGCTCATAATACAATTTTTGTTCATTTAAACTTTTATATACATTTTTCATCTCCATTATACTATCACCCACTAATATTTTAACCTACTTTTTTATTTTTTTCAATACAAGTAGGTTACAAATTATAACGCACAATATTTCCAGAATTACAATACTTCCGGCAATCGCTCCGACCGGATAATGAAAGGTAAAATAAGAAAGCTGTTTTCTCATATAAACGTCGATTCCTTTTAGTATGATTGTTCCAACTAACGCTACAAGGCCTGCGATAAGCAGTACATAATAGCTGCCTTCCAGCAATAACAGCTTTCTTTCCTGCCGGCGTGTCATTCCAATCTTTCTCATAATCTCCAGTTCTTTTTTCCTGCCCACAATTCCTGTAAACATAATATTAAAATAATTAACCAGTCCGACACACAATAATATTACACTGATACTTCCGAACATAATTCTGTTTCCCCGGATGTAGTCTGCATTTTTCTGCATAAGATCTGATCTTGCAATGTAGAAAATGCCTGCTTCTCCTTCGCCGTCCAGGCTTGTCTGTGTATTGCTTTTCCGCCGCTGGTTTTCTTCCGAAAGAATCTTCTGGATTTCATGCATGATCTGTTTTTCTTTCTTTTTCTCTACGTCTAATTCCATGTAGAATGTCTTTCTCTTCGTTGATAACCTGCTAAATCCTTTTTCACTGACCAGATAATAGATATCTCCTTCTGCACCATGCCAGGTCTGGTGGATCTCCGGAAAGCCGTCTGCCTGGTTATCCAGATAGCCGCTTAACGTATATTCTGTAGACGGCGTTTCTGCTTTTATTATCTCATCTTCCTTGTCTCTTTCTTTGTCCGTCATGGAATTCCACCGGATACACGTTTCTTTATTCTTTAACGGAGATAAACATACCGTTTCTCCCACTGCTTTTTCTGCCTGTCTTTCCTGCTTTTGTGACAACTTATGATCATGAACAATCATTACGCCTGTTCCGGCTTCCAGACTGTTCATATCGACTTTCAGTTTGTTCTTCTCCACATATGTTTTTAATGCTTTTAACTCATTTTCACTGACAATCTGAACAGTATCTGCATCCAGTCCTTCGATCATCTTTGCCCCGGATTCATAATCAGTACTGCTTTCTTCTGCATATTCCACATTTTTTCCCAGATAAGTATCCTTTTCCAGTGGACGTAGTCCATCTCTGGATATGCTGGAAAGCATATAGGCTCCTTCGGTTATATAAGATTTCTTTTTCTTCACACCGTCAAGATTCCACAAGCGGTTCCGCACCTTTTCGGATATCGGTGAAAATTCACCATATTCATTGTCATATAAGAGTTCGAAATTATCTCCTTCTGATTTCATTGGATCTTGATCCGGCGACTGTGTCTGATATTCTGTCCCGCTTCCCTCTTTTTTTGCAAACTCACTGAATTCCCCTGCGATCAGGAAATCCGGTCTCTGATTAATGATATTCGCATAATCACTTCCAGTTGTGATCACCATAACGATCAGGAACATTTCTATTCCAAGGAACATTGAAATGACTGTGATGACAAATCTCTGCCGGTATCTTGTGACGTTTTTCCACGCCATAAAGCACAGTTCCTGTGTTTCGCTTCTTTTTTTCTTATTAAAAGTGCCTTTTCCCAGGTCGTTCCTTCTACGATGCCTTTTCTTTCTTCCGGTCTGCTCCGTGTAATGCATTCCCTCTATACAGGTTCTGTTTACCGTCTGCCTGATCACCTGTTCCGATGCCCCCAGAATTACCAGTAACGTGAAGGCTACCGCTAACAACAAGATTTCCATCCGAAAAATCTGCAGTTCTTCCGCTCCTCCATACCCATTCAGATACTGCCTTCCCACTAGTTCCGGTATCAGATATCGCAGCAGCAGAACCGACAAAACTGTCCCTGTAATACATCCCGGCACTATCGTCCGCATGATCTGCCGGATATAGATCTTACGGATCTGCTTTTTCGTTGTACCGATCGTATGAAGCAGCGCCATCTGCCGGATATCGCCCGACATGGATATCTGCATCACATTGTAGACAAGTAAGAATATTCCGCAGATAATCACAACGGCCTCTACTACTGCCATCCCGTAACTTCCCGTCATCTCTTTTACGGCCCGGTTCTTTGCCGTATCTGTCGCAATGATCTGTTGGGAATTGTCCTTCATCGGTACATCTTCATATAATTTTTCTTCTGTATCCTTCCAGTCCATGTCATTCGACTGACAGATCAGAATATCCGAACCTTCTTCGATATCATACCCCCAGTCTTTCAGTTTCTTTTCTGACACATATCCGATTGCTTTGCTTCTTCCATTATCTTCTGTATAAGCACTGTACCATCCAGATAATTCGAACTCTTCTTTTTCCATCTGAAAAAAGCTGATTGATACATCAAGTGCTATCTTCATCCCTCTTTTCGGATTATTAATTCCCAGCTTTTTTAATGTCTTTACCGGAAGCATGATTTCCTGCTGCTTTTTGGGATAGGTTCCATGGACACCGGTATAGGCGGGCTTCATCATCTTTTCCCATGCAGTCTGATCCAACACTTGTATGGAACAGATAGATTCTTTCTTTCCGGATTCTGTGGCTTCACCCATTTTCATTCTTCTTCCGGTTTCTCTTACATATCCTAAGGAACGTGCTTTTTCATATTGCTGCTTTGTTCCCTCTTCTATGTAAGTGGATGCCGTTGTTCCATCCATCCGAATATTTTTCGTATATTCTGCATTTATTTTTCCGTAAGCCGTGCCAAAGACAAATGTCAGTGTAAGAATACATAAAACAACTGCTCCCATAAGAATCCGGTTTCTGCCTCTATTACATTTTCTGATTGCTTCCGAAAGCAGCCGGATCACGTTCGTATTGTTATTCGGTGTAAATCCATTCATTTCATTACACCTCCGCATCGTATAATTTTCCGTCTTCCACACGCAGGATACGGTCTGCCATCTGTGCAACTGCTTCCTGATGGGTCACTATAATGACCGTCTGGTGAAATCTTGCGGCACAGGTTTTTAATAGTGAAATTACCTCCATACTTGTGACAGAATCCAGATTTCCTGTCGGTTCGTCACACAAAAGTACCGCCGGTTTTACCATCAGTGCTCTTGCAATAGCTGTCCGCTGTTGTTGTCCTCCCGACAGTTCTTCCGGAAGGTTCTCTAACTTTTTTTCAATCTTCAGCGTTCTGACAATATCTTCCAGTAATGTCTCATCTATCTCTGTGCCGTCCAGCCTGAGTGGAAGAACAATGTTCTCATATACATTGATGACCGGGATCAGATTATATTGTTGAAATACGAATCCGATATTCCGTCTCCGGAAGATCGTGCGTTCATCTTCCGTCATATCTTTCAGACTGTTGCCGCGTATCCAGACGCCACCTGCAGTGGGTTCATCCAGGCCGCCCAGGATCTGAAGTAATGTCGTCTTCCCGCTTCCTGATGTACCGATGATTGCCAGGAATTCCCCTTCTTCTACGGACAGACTCACTCCGTCCAGCGCATGGACTTCGTAATTATCTGTCACATAATATTTCTTTAATCCTGCTGCTTTTATCATTTCCATAAGATTTTTCTCCTTGCTCATAGTTGTGTCTATTTCGTATACAGAACTTTCACATATCTTCTACAGCATACAGGACAAATCTAACAAACTTCTAACAGACCGGAAGATTTATCTCCATCATCAGGCCGTTTTCCGGATATCTGCTTTTTGCGATTATATATCCGCCATGAAGGCTTATAATTTTTCTTGCCAGATAAAGCCCGATTCCATAGCCTTTCTGTGTCGTCACGTTCTTGCCTCTGTAGAATCTCTGGAATACCTTATGCTCTTCTCCTTTTTCAATTCCAAGTCCGTTGTCTTTTACAAGAATCTTTGCACACATTTCATTCTTCTGGACTATCATTTCTATGGTTCCGCCAATCTGACTGTATTTCACGCTATTATCCAGAATATTATCGATTGCTTCTCCGAGCCAGTTGGCATCATGCGGACAGTTGACTTCCTGCGGCAGCTCTATTCGGAATGCAATCCGTTTTTCTTCTGCCTGCTTTTGAATTCTTCCAAGACAGTTTCTCACGGTCTTTAACAGATCTGTCTCTTCTTTTCGTACCTGAATCATGTTCTGCTCAAGTCTGGACATCTTCACGAATCCTTCTGTCAGGAATTCCAGTTGTTGTTCTCCGGATCTCATTGCATTTAGATAGTTATCCACATTTTCATCCGTCTTTGTCCCGGTTTTACTCCATTCTTCCTCTAATAATTCCTGATATGTCCTGATATTGGCAAGGGGTGTCCGCATCTGGTGTGCAATCTCTGAAATCAGCTTCTGGATCTCATCTTTACTCTTCTCCGCAGCTTCTGTCCGTCCATTTAACATTTCCTGGATCCTTACCAGTCTGGATTCCAGTCTTGCATATAATGTCTCTTCCCCTGCTTTTGTTTCCCGGATCTTTTCCTCTCGCAATATCTTTTCCATACATTCTGCCAATAACTTAAGTTCTTTCTGTCTGCATTTTCCCTGATAAACATATATGGCAGTTCCACCCAGAATTACTCCTGTCGTTACTGCCACTACGATTATTATGATATTCATTCTTTTCTCTTCCTTTTTGTATCTGCCATTACTTTTTCAGACGCACTCCAGCTTGTATCCCAATCCAAATACATTTTTCAGATATATCGGTGATCCTGCATCTGTTTCTATCTTTTTCCGCAGGCGGTTGATCGTAACACTGACGGTATTATCCACTACAAACTGGCCATCCAGTCCCCATACATATTCCAGGATATTTTCTTTCGTCAGTACATTTCCCTGATTGTACATCAGATATTCCAGCAACTGATATTCTCTGGCTGTAAGGATAATTTCCTTTTCGTTCTTGTATACTTGCTTCTTATCAGGAAATAATATTATTTCTCCGCATGCCAGTTGTTTTTCTCTGTTGTTCCGTCCGATCACTGCCTCTATGCGCTTTAGAAGCACTTTCATGGAAAATGGTTTTACCACATAATCGTCTGCTCCTGTGTCAAATGCTGTCAACATATCCGTTTCTTCGTCTCTTGCTGTCAGGAAAATGGCCGGTATCTCTGCCTTTTCCCGGATCTTTTTGTAACATGCAAGTCCATTGCCGTCCGGAAGTCCAATGTCAATGAGAAGAAGGCTCTCACTGCCTGTAATTGTAGTAAGAGCCTCTTGTTTTGTGTATGCGGATACAGTCTGATAGCCTGCGTTTTGCAGTGCTGTTTTGAGTGCCTGATGTAATAATGTGTCGTCTTCTATAATTCTGATCGTCATATATTTTCTCTCCAATCACTACGTTCTTTCCATATATTTTTCCGTGTGTTTATTCATCCATACAAACACCCCGACACAGATGACAATAGACACCATCGATCCTGCCGGTGCCGCACACCCCATCGGAAATAATGTATCCGGAAAATGCGTTGCCGCATAATAAGACAGTGGAATTCTGGCACATACGATAGATATGGAATTGTGGATAAATGATACGATAGACAAGCCATATGCATAAAAATATCCACTTAAACAGAAATGCACTCCTGCAAATACGCAGTCCCATGCATAACTTCTTAAATACTGTCCTCCAAGTATCTGTACTGCACCGTCATTCGTAAATAATCCGACAAATGGAACAGATAGAAACTGCACGATCGTTGCCGCAGCTAATCCGTATCCTACTGTCATGTACAATACATACCGCAATGTCAGACGTGCACGGTCATGCTTACCGGCACCGATATTCTGCGAAGCAAGTGCCGATATCGTTGACAGCATCGAAGATGGTACCAGGAACAGTATTCCGATGATCTTTTCCACAATTCCTACAGCCGCCGCATCATTTAATCCACGCTGATTGGCAAATATCGTGATTGCGATAAAGGATATCTGTATAAATCCATCCTGTAATGCAACCGGCACACCAACTTTTAATATGTTTTTCATCGTGTGCCTCTTCGGCCGCAGATCAGACCTTCTTAATTTGATCCCTGTGCCTTTTTTAATGATCACTGTCAATGACACGATAACACTGACTGCCTGTGCGATGGTCGTTCCAAGTGCGGCTCCGGCCGCATCCAGTCCCATCACTCCGATAAACAGATAGTCCAGTCCGATATTCGCCGCACATGCTACCGCAATAAAGTACATCGGACTTTTCGAATCCCCGATTCCTCTGAAAATTGCACTGATAATATTATAGGCCGTAATAA
The DNA here is from genome assembly GCF_009875615.1 of Dorea sp. BIOML-A1. NCBI lineage: Bacteria > Bacillati > Bacillota > Clostridia > Lachnospirales > Lachnospiraceae > Dorea > Dorea sp. BIOML-A1. The sequence continues at coordinate 1,797 of NZ_WWSA01000010.1, read as the reverse complement.
AAGGAATTCCTATAAAGCAGATGGTCAGATAACGGATCGTCCCCTCTACGGCTTCAACCGGAGTAGACATTACACTGACGATCGGTCTGACTGCTGCCAGTAATATGATCATAAGTATGATCGCAATTCCCATGAACATCGTCGCAGTATTCCCTATCGTCTCCGATGCTTTCTTGTAGTCTTTCGCACCAATACATCGTCCGATCATAACCGTCGCTCCCATTGCAAGCCCCACGATCATAACTGTCAGCATATGCATGATCTGACTTCCGATCGATACCGCCGTCGTACTGCTGACACCGCCAAACTGTCCGACTATAAATAAATCTGCCATACCATATAATGTCTGCAAAAAGTACGATAACAGATATGGCAGTGAAAAATAAATGACTGTTTTAAATACACTTCCTGTTGTTAAATCTCTTTCCATATTGTAATGTCCTTATCTTTAGAAATACTCATTTCTTAATTCTATTCCCAATTACAAAGTTAGTCAACGAGTGAACTACCCATTGTCTAAAGCCAATGGGCTTCCTGCTTCGCAGACCTCGTAACCTACTATCTCCACAGGCGTTAATTCGGGCAGTCCCTGCCCTATATTGTTATTTTTATGCTATTTGTCTTAATCCTTCTTCCAGTATATTTTTTGCTGCGTTGATATCCCTGTCATGATTTGTTCCACAGACAGGACATGTCCATTCCCTTACTGATAGATTTTTTGTCTCTGTATTTTGGTATCCACAGACTGAACACAGCTGACTACTGGCATAGAATGTGTCTATTTTGACATATTTCCTGCCATTCCACTTTGCCTTATATTCTAACTGTCTTGTCAGCTCATACCATGATACATCACTTATAGACTTTGCCAAACGGTGATTTTTTACCATGTTTTTTATCTGCAAATCTTCCGAAACTATCACTTGGTTTTCGCTGATAATCTCATGGGACATCTTGTGCAGATAATCTTTTCTGGTATTTGTTATTTTTTCATGGCATATTGCTATCTTTTTCTTTGTTTTGTAGTAATTTTGACTTCTTTTCTCTTTATGGGCTAACTGCCTTTGCAGTTTCACCAGTTTCTTTTCGTATTTTCTGATGATTTTTGGATTTTCGTATTTCTTTCCAGCAGAAGTAATACATAACTCCTTAATACCTAAATCTATTCCTGTATTTTGTTTTATATGTGGCAGTTCCACGTGTTCTGTTTCCACTAAAATTGATACATAATACTTTCCACTCGGAACTTGTGATATCGTTGCCGATTTTATCTGTCCGATAAAATTTCTATGCAGTTTTGCTTTTATTCCTTTTAATTTAGGCAGTTTTACTCTATTGCACCCGAAATCTACTGTTATATTGCCATTCGTAAAATTTGTTGTATATGACTTATGATTATTGTGTTTACTCTTAAACTTCGGATAACCTGCGTGTTCCTTGAAAAACTTCTGGTATGCAGCATCCATGTTGTAAATCGCATTTGTCAGAGCAAATTTATCCACTTCTTTCAGCCATTCATACTCTTTCTTTAATTGTCTATTGCAGTAATTGTTACAGTCGGTTTTACTAACTGTTTTTTTCTCTTTCTCATATACTTCTTTCCGGTATGCCAGTGTCTGATTATATACAAAACGGCAACAGCCAAATGTTTTTGCAATCTGTATTTTCTGCTCATTATTTGGATATATTCTATATTTATATGCCTTTAACATCCACTGTCACTTTCTTTCTCAACCTTGATTTTCTATATATCTCTTCAGCATTTCTTCCGATACATTTCCTACACTACAGGCAAAA